>NZ_JAMAUS010000020.1:0-72100 GCF_023714195.1 Brevibacillus sp. MER 51
TAAGTAGCAGCTCCTTTCGTATTGTAGCGCTCTGTCTATTGGCGTACTTGCCCTTAGTGTAGCCAGAGTAACCTACGAAGTTACGAATAGGGGCTGTCCTCGTTCATAATAACTTATGAAACCCTTCCTCGAAACTTCTACGTTTGAAGCGCTCCCGCCATTTATTTCGAAGCGAGCAGTCACCCCCCCTTGCAGGGCGGAGGCTGAAGCGTAGACTGGAAATGCACTTCTTTCCCACTACAGCCACTTTTAAAGCACATGAAAAATCCGACCTCCTTAAGAAGATCGGATCGTATTTCCTACTCTTTATTGTTTCTGCCAAACCATCTTGCCCGAGAAAAACACTGCTTCCTTCGGAGATAGTCTAGCCACTGCCTCGGCGGAGCATTTGGCACGGACGAAAACCGCATTTGCCTCATCTCCGACTTTCGGCCAAACCTGATTGCCAGCTTGGTCCAGTGGAGTCACGCCACCTGTAACGAATCCCAGTGCACGCGATAGAGATCGCTCATCAATCCACCGGAACCGTTCAGCCAGACGGTTTGCTTTTTGCAAGATATCTCCGGTTCCAAATGGGTCCCAATGATCAGTAATGTTGTCATTGCCCAAACCAACATGGACGCCTTTGGCATGAAGCAACGGAATCGGGATGGTCGGCATATCAATGGGAACAGCCGACATGATAGCGATTTGCTGCTCGGCGAAAAGCTCCGCGACCTCTTCTGCCACAGCAGTCGGTACCTCTCCTAGCCCGTAAGCATGGCTGACAGTGACTCGACCTTGCCAACCCGCATCCTTTGTCATCACAGCCAATTTTTTCATAATATAAACGCCCAAATGACCAGGCTCGTGCAAGTGAATGTCCACATCCGCATTCGCTTCCACCGCTATGTCCATCATCGTATCAAGTGATTTCTCGATATCATCGTCAAATGTGGCAGGATCGACACCACCTACGAGGCCAGCTCCATGCTTCATTGCCTCACGAACGAGGGAAACAGAATCACTGCGCAACAAGCCATGTTGGGGAAATGCGACAATTTCCCAGGAAAGTTTTTCACGGTAAGTTGCCAATGCTTCCAATGTGGCCTCCAGATTATTCAATCCAATGACCGGGTCAATGTTGCAATGCGTCCGCACGTGAGTAGCGCCGTGCGATTGCACTAACTCCAACAGCTTTTCTGCACGCTCACGAGCGACGGGAAGTTGGCGAGGCAATAGTTCCTGCTCTTGCTCGATTCGAAAAAAACGATTGGGAGCAGGAAGAACAGCTTGCCACGGACCTCCATAAAATGTTTTGTCCAAATGAATGTGCATTTCCCGGAAAGAAGGCAGCATCAGTAGGCCTTGTGCATCCCACACAGAAACCCCATCAGGTATATCTGACAAAGCAGTTACGATTTTCTCAACGCGACTGTCCGTGAGCAAGACGTGGAAAAGATCCGTCTTTGTTCCCGTCACGATGCCATTCGTCTCGGAATAACCACATTCCAGGCTCGCATTTTTGATCCATAGGCTTTCTTTCATGCTCCGTCTCCCATCCTTTTCTCTCTAAATGTTTGCGCTATTCAATCGTAATGCCGTTGATCATCATATACCCTGAAGGGCTGATCCAGAAGCCTTTGATGTTTTTGCTGATTGCAACGACATGTTCAAGATTGCGGATCGGGACGATTGGTGCTTCTTGCTTTTCAATCTCCAACGCCTTTGCATAGATTTGCTTTCGTTTTTCCGTATCCTGCTCGCGACGCCCCTCTTCGATGAGCTTGTCCACTTCTTTATTCACGTAGAACGTTGTGTTACCGCCTTTGCCCAAAGAACTGGAGTGGAACAGATTGTACTGGTTATAGTCAGCGTCTCCAGTGGCATTGCCCCATCCGCTGATGAACAACTCTGTTTCACCGTTGTCTTCAGCATCCAAATAGGCTCCATACTCAAGTACTTTCACCTCTACTTCAATGCCGATTCCCTTTAACTGGGACTGAATTACTTCCGCAGCATTAATCCGTTCCTTGCGATCGCCTGTCCACAGGGTTGTCTTGAAGCCGTCCGGATAGCCTGCTTCTTTCAACAAGACCTTCGCCTTATTCGGATCAAACTCGTATCCTTTTAACGCCCCATCGGATCCAAGAACCTTCGGACTCATTGCGGAATTCGCTTTCGTTCCTACATCGTTGTACACACCTTTGATGATCGCATCAGTCTCAATCGCATAGTTGATCGCCTGGCGAACACGGATGTCGTCAAACGGTTTTTTCTTGGTATTGAACCCGATAAAATCTGTCCCCAAGCCCTCTGTCCGGTACAAACTCATTTGAGGGGAATTACTGACGCGGTCAATTTCTGTCACCGGCAATGGTTCAGCGATGTGCGCCTCTCCCGTCTCTACCATGGCTACGCGCGTCGTGTCCTCTGGTACGACTTTGAAGACAGCCTTCTTGAATTTCACCTTTTCTCCCCAGTAGTTGTCATTTTTCACGAGTACGATCTCTTGGCCAGGTGTCCACGATTCAAATAGGAACGGCCCTGTGCCGACGGGATGTTTGCTCAGGTCCTTGCCGTATTGCCCTATTGCTTTTGGACTGATGATGCTTCCTTCGTGGTTGGCGAGGATCGACAGCAATGGGGAATACGGGTAGGCTAGCTTGAATTGCACGGTGTAATCATCCACTACTTTTATTTCCGAAAGCATCTTAAACTGAGACGCACGTGGAGAGGCGACCTTTTCATCGAGGACGCGTGCGAATGTTGCTTTCACCGCTTCGGCGTTAAACGGCGTACCATCGTGGAAGTTGACCCCCTGACGCAGCTTGAACTCCCAGGTGACATCGTCCAACTGCTTCCATTCCGTGGCTAGCATCGGCTTGAACGCCATGTTATCATCTCGCTGGACAAGACCCTCGTACACTTTGTGATGGACCACACTCGCTGCATTGATCGCTGAAATAAAGTGCGGATCTAGATTGTTTGCGTCAGACTGCCGTGCAATCACCAGCGTCTGATCTGTTGCCGGAGCTTCCTTCGCAGTCGGAGCCCCTGCCGCACTTTGCTCTGTACCCGATGAACAGCCTGTAAGCACGAGACCAACGCTCAGGATACCTGCCAGCATTGAACCTAGCCTCTTCTGTTTTTTCATTAGACACGCCCCCATTTTAATCTTTCTTTGTATAATCAATCAGCATAGCTCGTTCCCAATGGGCAAAGCTATGCTGATCATAAAGCACTTTTTGCTGAAATTATGGCAACGTTACAGCATCGATCTCAATGTGTCCTGCTGGGCTGATCCAAACTCCTTCTACGCCTTTTTGAATCGCTGCGAGGTTTTCAGAGAAGCGGTACGGTACCATTGCGGCTTCGTCCATTTCGATTTGCTGTGCTTTTTCGTAGATTTGCTTCCGTTTTTCTTCGTCTTTCTCTTTGCGGCCATCATCGATCAGCTTGTCCACTTCCGGATTGCTGTAGAAAGCATGGTTGCCAGCTGCCCCTTGCGACTTCGTGTGGAACAGGTTGTATTGGTTGTAGTCTGCATCGCCTGTGGCATTGCCCCAACCGCTGAGGAACAATTCCGTTTCGCCTTTGTTGGCTGCTTCAATATAAGCACCGAACTCTAGCACTTTCACTTCCAAATCGATATTGATTTGTTTCAGCTGTTGCTGCAACACCTCTGCCAAGCTCACTCGTGCCTTGTTATCATTTAAGTAAATCGTTGCTTTGAAGCCGTTCGCGTATCCAGCTTCCGCCAACAACTTTTTGGATTTTTCCAGATCGTAAGGCAAGTCTTTTACATTCGGGCTGTAACCAACCATGGACGGGGTAATGGAGGAATGAGCGACCGTCCCTACATCGTTGTAGACCCCTTGAATGATGGTTTTCTTATCGATCGCATGTGCAATTGCTTGACGAACGCGTACATCATCGAATGGCTTCTTCGAGTTGTTAATCCCGATATGATCGCTAGCGAAAGCAGGGTAACGACCAAGTGTCATACTCGGAGAATTTTTCACCCGATCGACTTCTGTCACTGGCAATTGCTCAGCTACATTCGCTTCTCCTGTCTCGACCATCGCAAGCCTGGTCGTATCCTCTGGAACGGTCTTGAAGACGACTTTGTCCAGCTTCGGTTTATCGCCCCAATAGCTATCATTTTTCACCAGGACAACTTCTTGACCAGGTGTCCATGATTCGAATTTATAAGGCCCTGTTCCCGTTGGATGCTTGGTCAATTCTTTTCCATACTGTTCAATCGCTTTTGGTGACAAAATTCCTCCCTCTGCACTGGCGAGCACGGACAGGAGCGGTGCGTATGGATAGTGCAGGATGAATTGAACCGTTGTATCGTCCACGACCTTTATTTCTTTGATGGCTTCAAACAAATTGGCGCGGTTAGAGCCTACAGCCGGGTCTTGAACACGTGCAATCGTCTTTTTCACAGCTTCCGCATTGAATGGCGTGCCATCGTGGAATGTCACACCAGAGCGAAGCTTGAATTCCCATGTCACATCATCGAGCTGCTTCCATTCAGAAGCGAGTGAACCTACATATTTGCTTTCTTTGTCCATCCGAACAAGACCCTCGTATACCTTATGATGAATGATGGCGGCGGAATTGATTTGCGTTAGAAAATGTGGGTCGAGGTTGTTCGCATCAGACAAGCGGGCGATGACGAGTGTCCCGCCTTCTTTGCCAGCTGGTGATGAAGCATTGGTTTGCCCCGAAGAATTGGTACTCCCTCCTGCTTCAGGTGCTTGTGAGCAGCCTGCCAACGCAGTAGAAACCGCAACGGTCATGGCAAGCAGCGTCTGGAAAAAGCGCGTCTTTTTCATGTAGTTATCCCCCTGTTTTGTGAAAAACGTCTCGACGTTTTTCATAAATGTTGATGTGACCGCTTGCGGTCAAAAAAACGGTCGTGACCGTTTTTTGCGCCAGATGCACTTGAATATTTTGACCATTCGCGCATATTTCATTTTACCCACTATTCTGGCATTATATTTTCACTCTCTTTACTTGTATTTTCACTTTCTTTACTCTTTTTTTCAGTATTTCTACTTTTGTGCGAATCATGTAATCAAAATAGACTTGGAGTATATGCTGCTGTAAAGGTGTGGAGGAACAGGAGAAAACGCTCAGCTTCTTGTCCCACCCGCTGGGGGATTCGCTGCACGACTCCATGCCAAAAGCGAAACCGCGTCCAAAGTGGTCCTTTCAGGATGTGTTTCAGAGGTGGACGCTTAAGGGCGTGTTCACTTTTCACTTTTCACTTTTAACTTTTCGCATTCCGTCTCGGTCGGTTTACCAAAGATCTTCGCCTGCCTCCTCTACGAGCTTTCCGTGTTAAACGAGTTTTAAAAGCCTTAAAAGATGGAAGAATGTGATCTGTCACGGCAGAGAAGAATATTTCCAGACGTAGCGACTTGTGGAGTCCTACCAAGCGGAGAAGGGATTTGCGGGCAAAAGAAACGCAACCGTGCCCGCGCGACGAAGCGGCTACCACTTTTGCGTTTCCCCGCAAATCCCTTCGGAGCGGACAGTCTTATCCCTCAGCAGGACGGAGCCTGGAGCCTAGACTGGAAATATTCTTCTCCCCACCGCAGCCACAATACTGGCTTCACCAATTTTTGGTGAAGCCTTCATACCCAAAGGGCAAAAGTCATCCATGTCGGTATGAATTTTTATAAATTCTTATCTACTAAAAAAAGACCCTCTCCATTTGGTGGAGAAGGTCTCTAGCTCCTGCTATTGAATCGTGACTTGGCTCAGGTCAATGTACCCGGATGGACTGATGTACACACCTTGTACATTCTTTGCAATGGCTGCGAGGTTTTCACTGCTGCGGAATGGCAGCAGCGGCACCTCCTCCATCTCGATTTGCTGCGCCTCTGCGTAGATTTCCTTGCGCTTTTCTGGATCTTTTTCTTTACGACCCGCTTCAATCAGCGCATCGACTTTTGGATTATTGTAGAAGGAATGGTTGCCTGGCACACCTGCTGACGTGCTGTGGAAGAGGTTGTACTGGTTGTAATCTGCATCTCCAGTGGCATTGCCCCAGCCACTAATGAACATTTGCGCTTCCCCTTTTGCCGCCAATTCCAGATACGCTCCGAACTCCATCACTTGAATCTGCAAGTCGATGCCGATTCCCTTCAGCTGGGATTGCAGCACTTCTGCCACATTGATCCGTGCCTTGTTGTCATTGAGATAGATGGTTGCCTTGAATCCGTTGGCGTAGCCTGCCTCAGTGAGCAATTGCTTCGCTTTGTTCAAATCGTATTCCGGCGTTTTAATATTCGGGCTGTAGCCGATGACTTTTGGCCCTAATGACGAGATAGCTACCTTTCCGACATTGTTATAAACCCCTTTAATAATCGCTTCCTTATCGATCGCATGGGCGATGGCCTGACGGACGCGAACATCGTCAAAAGGCTTCTGCTTGACGTTCATCCCGATATGGTCAACCGCGAATGATTCGAACCGGCCTAAAGACATGCTCTGCGAGTTCTGTACCCTTTCCAGTTCAGTGACCGGTAGCTGTTCTGCGACATGAGCTTCACCTGTCTCCACCATGGCTACACGTGTCGCATCCTCAGGAATGGTCTTGAAAACGACTTTTTCCAGTTTCGGTTGGTTGCCCCAATACTTCTCGTTTTTCACCAAGACGATTTCTTGTCCAGGCGTCCATGATTCAAAGGTGAATGGTCCCGTCCCAACTGGTTTCTTGGACAACTCTTTGCCGAATTCCTTAATCGCCTTTGGACTAATGATGCCACCCTCGGCACTCGCCAGTACGGACAAGAGCCCTGCGAACGGATAATGTAAAATAATCTCTACCTTCAGCGGGTCAATGACCTTCACCTCTTTAATCATGCCAAACATGTTTGCTTTGGGAGTCGGATTGTCTTTGTCCAAAATGCGGTCGATCGTCTTTTTCACCGCTTCTGCATGAAAAGGCTCCCCATCGTGGAAGGTAACACCGTCACGCAGTGTGAACTCCCACGTGACATCATCCTTTTGTTTCCATTCCTTTGCCAAAAGAGGTTTGTACTCGCTATTCCGATCCAACATGACCAGACCTTCATAGATCTTGTGCTGCGTCACTGCCATGGAATTAATCTGGGTACTGAAATGCGGGTCCAAATTATTCGCATCGGACAAGCGCGCAATAATCAGGGTACCGCCTCCACCCGCTGCGGCCGATGAAGACGCGGGGCTAGTCGAAGCTTGATTGGAGTTGGACGCGGAGTTCGTCCCATTGGATGTCTGACTGCCACCACAGCCTGCCAAGACTGTGGAAACCAAGACAGACAGGGCGAGAATGGAGCCGAGCATGTGCTTCTTCTTCACTGTAAATGCCCCCTTGTTCTGGATGATAGAATGAAAAGAAAATGGCATGACTAAATATTACTAATTTTCTTACTATTAATCTTTTCATTATCTTTACCTTTCTTTTCATTTTCTTTACTATGTCGTTTTTGAATGTTCAAAATAACTCTATTGAAGGTGCCTATATAGTGGAGGAGAAGAAAAAGCACAGTTCTCTTCGACACTGACACGCTAGCAAGGGGGATTCACTGGACATCTCCACTTCAAAAAGGGGACCGTCGAGCCAAAGCCACCCTACGGGCGGAAGTTTCTCGAGGAAGAAGTGTTCGACAAGCGTGGTCCCATTTTTGAAGTTCCGACTAGGTAGGCGTTGTCAAGGTCTGCGAGCCCTGTGCTTTTTTCTTCTCACCAGCTTTGGCGTTTATCGGTAGCTTATAAATCTAAAGAAAAAAACCATCCCTCAAAAAGGGATGGCCGTGCATGAAAGACCAATTACACTTCAACATCTTTGTCCCACCGTCTTTCCAGATCCCTCACCGTCGAACTTTTCTCAACATCCTGTTCATTCTTGAAAGTTCCCAGCATGACGTCAAAAACTGGACTGGTAACACCGTACCAATAATGTTCATTTTTGAAGTGATGCCATAGATGGAGCTTTTTCATCCAACGCCCCCATGGAGATATGGGTTGAACCGGACGATGAGCGATATAATGCGTCCATTCATAAAATAGCAGAAATCCGATCACGCCTGTAACAAAGGCATTGGTCGCAATCATGTCGGAAGTAAGCAGATAACAAATGGCTCCGGTTCCTGCAATGAGCGGCAAGCTGTACCAAACGGGCAAGAATAGCAGGTGCAAGTTGTTCGGATCGGAGTGATGATCATAATGTAAGCGCTTTAATATTTGGAGAAAAAATGGATTTCGAGGCGGTTTGAGGTGAAAGAGAAATCGATGAATCAAGTATTCGCTTGCCGCATATCCAATCATCCCCGCAACGAGTGCCACCCATGTTTTCAACACGTACCATTCAGAAATAGTGAAAGACAAGCTAATCAGGAATAGAATGCTCATGATGAGGATATCCGGAAACGTAAAGAATTCCTTCAGAAACTTTGCCTTCAACAGAAACGCCCTCCTCTTGTGTTCCTTCACTTGTCATGTTCCAACACGATTCGGTTTCTCCACAGCTCCAAACTTTTTTCCATTGCCTTTTTGGCTACACGCTCTGCTTCGATGTAATCTCCTTGCAAAGCGACGTTCAAAAGCTGATGGTAATAGTGCCAAGATGCCTCGCGATGTTCCGGGATGGAAAAATACTTTCGCGCCATTTTTAGATAAAAGGAATCAAGACTGTTTACAATCAGTAAATAGATAGGATTTGGGGAAAGCCTCGTCAGATTTTTCTGCAGCTCCAAGTCAAACGCTGCATAAGAATCAGCATCAGGGTTCAGTTGATCGAGATTGGCAAGCAATGCGACTACCTTTGGCTGATGAGCAGCAACCGCGTTACGAATGTAAACAGGAGCCAACGATATCCGCAGTTCCAGCAAGTACGAAATAAACTCATCCGTAACATCATCGTGGTTTTGTATGATATGGACAAGGGTCATGATATTGCCTTGATGCCAATAATCGTTGACAATTGCCGGATGTCCTTTCCGCACAGTGATCCAGCCATCTCTTTCCAAGCGTTGCAGTGCTTCTCTAACGGTTGGCCTGCCTACCCCGTAGTACTCTGCCAACTCCCGTTCGGGCCGCAGCGTACTTCCTGCAGGATACTCGCGGGTCAAAATTGCTTTGATTAATTTCTTCTCAATTTGATCCGACGACCGTTCTTTCTTTCCCCCTTTTTTCTCCATTGTCATGATCGCCTCCTACGTTGCTGGTCCTATAACAAATATTTGTGGTATTACCACAAAAGGTAATATTTTACACACCTCCTGTCAAGAGGTGAAATACTTGGACTTACCAGTACCCACGCGAAATTGAATGTTCCTTCTCCATCTCAAAAAAGGCATAGCCCTCTCCCGAAAAAGAGAAGGCTATGCCTCTTATGTTGCTGGTGTGACTATTCTGTCACTTTTACCGACCAGCCAAACTTGTCTTCACGCTCACCGTACTGGATTCCTGTCATCTCGTCGTACAGTTTCATCGTCAATTCCCCTGTTTTTTCACCGTTAATGATCATCTGATGCCCGTTCCAGTTCAGATCACCGACCGGGGAAATAACAGCAGCTGTTCCGGTGCCGAATGCTTCTTCCAGCTCACCGTTGACGTAAGCGGTATGCAGGTCTTCCATGGAAATCCGCTTCTCTACGACTGGAATTCCCCAGTCCTTGAGCAATTGGATGGTCGAATCTCTCGTGATCCCCTCCAGAATGCTTCCGTTCAATGCTGGGGTCCACACTTCCCCTTTTACCTTGAAGAACACGTTCATGCTTCCTACTTCTTCAATATATTTGTTCTCTACGCCATCGAGCCACAGCACTTGCTCATAGCCTTTTTCTTTCGCTTCCACTTGTGCTTTCAGACCGCCTGCGTAGTTACCTGCCACTTTTGCGTTTCCTGTTCCGCCTCTTACCGCACGAACGTAGTTGTTTTCTACATAAATTTTCACGGGCTGCATGCCACCCGCATAGTACGCTCCAACCGGAGAGAGCACGATTACCAATTTGTACGTATGCGAAGCGCGCACACCAAAGCATGGCTCTGTCGCAATTACGAAGGGACGAATGTAGAGAGACTGTCCGCTTTCGGTTGGAATCCATTCTTTATCTACTGCCACCAACTGTTTCAATGCCTCGACCATGAATTCCTCGTCGATCAACGGCATACTCATACGCTCAAGCGAACGGTTCATACGCTTGAAGTTTTGATCAGGACGGAACAAGCTAACCTTGCCCTCTTGGTTGCGATAAGCTTTCAAACCCTCAAAGACAGCTTGCCCATAATGGAACACCATTGCTGCCGGGTCCAATGTCAGCGGAGAGTAAGGGACGATTTGTGGATCATGCCATCCTTTACCTTCTGTATAATCCATGGTGAACATATGATCGGTAAAATGAACACCGAACCCCAGCTTGTCAGAAGCTGGTTTCTCTTTTTTCTGTTCTGTCCGGGTAATTGTTAACTGACACTCCATCTTCTACATCTCCCTTAGTATGAAAACCACGATTTGAAACTTCCTATATATACAAAATAGCAACAATTTTGCATGATTTCCAGCGTAAGTTTCTCCTGCCTCTACATTTTATGGTTATTTAGCGAAAACTTCGCAATCATTTCGTGATCAATTTTTTTCTTCATAGGCAGGATGACGGGAATAGGTATCCCGAAAAGAATGGATAGAGACAGAATGAGGAGGGATATGTATGACCACGCACCATGGCCTGCACGGAAAAATTGCCATAGTAACAGGAGCCAGCCGCCTTCAAGGGATTGGGGCTGCTATCTGTAAAATGCTTGCCTCACACGGAGCCGATATATTCCATACGTACTGGACCGCCTATGACCATTCCATGGCGCATGGGTTTCAAAAGGATGAACCCGCCATCTTGCAGGAAGAGATCAGACGCTACGGGGTCAGATGTGCGGGAATCGAGGTCGACCTGTCTCAGCCTGATGCCTACAAGGAGGTGCTCGACGCAGCTACAGCACAACTTGGTGAGCCAAGCATCCTCGTCAACAACGCTTGCTACTCGACAAATGACGGTTACGAGGCGCTGAATATAGGCAGTTTGGACGCACATTATGCCATCAATGTCCGGGCAACGACGATGCTCAGTGTGGAATTTGCACGTCGCTTCTCCCAACAACGCGGAGGCCGAATCATCAACATGACATCTGGTCAGTCCAAAGGCCCGATGGTTGGTGAGATCGCGTATGCGGCAACAAAAGGAGCCGTGGATGCCCTGACGACGACACTTGCTGCCGAAGTAGCTACGCGAGGGATTACGGTCAACGCTGTAAATCCTGGGCCCACCGATTCAGGCTGGATGAACGACGAAATCAAACATTACCTTTTGCAGCAATTTCCATTCGGACGGATTGGACAGCCCGAGGATGCAGCACGTCTTGTCGCCTTTTTGGCAAGTGACGAAGCGGAGTGGATTACCGGACAGATTATGCATTCCGAAGGCGGGTTCATCCGGTAAGTGAAAAAAGCACAATCCGCCGTTTCTAGCAGATTGTGCTTCTTCTTTTTGTACAGGCTATGGTTTGCTCACGATTGGAAAAGAAGGCTTGAACAGCTCTTTTTCGCCCAGCTGTTGATAGTCGCGCTCGACGTAGCCCAGACGCATTTTGTCAAAGTAACGCTGTCCCTTCGCTTTGATCTCTTCCAGATCAACTCCTGGCAGGAGACGGTCTTTCATTACGGTGCGTCCAGCAATTATGGAGAGCTTTACATCACGCCCCGAGCCACACGTGATGATCGTGCGGATTGGATCATCAACCGCCCCCATGTGGAAACCGTCCAGATCGATGGCAATGATATCTGCTTTTGCCCCCGGCGCCAATCGTCCCAGATCATCTCTTCCAAGGAAACGTGCTCCGCCCAATGTCGCTGCGCGGTAAATATCCGCGTAGCAGGAATCCGCGACATCGCCTTCCACCAAACGGGACAGCATGCTGGCTGTGCGAATGTTTTGGATGAAGTCAGGCGGGAACGTATCAGTTCCAATCGCGATGTTGACGCCACGACGCTTGTAACGGGCAAACGATTCGAGTGCCTCGCCGTGGCGACCGACTACGAGCGGACAGTGAATCACAGTCGTACCTGTCTCTTGGAGGATCGCCAAATCGTCTCCCTCTCCGAATTTCGCCTTACTAAAGCCTGGAATGAAATGTGCGTGCGGAATTGCCGTTTTCTTTCCGAGGAAGCCGATCTCATTCAGGAACTGAATCGGTGATTTGTTGTGACGACGATGGATTTCCGTATATTCGTAGAGACCTTGCGCAGCATGCAGACGAATCGGACATCCGAGTTCCTCACTGTAACGCTTTGTGTTGATCAGGTTCTCTACAGACTGAGTCTCGATTCGCTCTGGTGCCAGCATTCCACGGATGAGTCCGTTGTGAGCCCCATCGAAATCTTTGACAAATTGTACAGCCCGCTCCAGACCTGCTTGTCCTTCTGATTCGTTCCACAGTACTTCGATCTCTCCATTAGCCTTCACGACACGCATACCAGACTGGTAGCTCGGCCCCATGTACATACGCAATCCCAAGCGCCCTGCATGATCGGCTGCCGCTGCCAGCTCCTCATACGTTTCCGCCCAGCGCTTGTAGAAGACGGATGTAATCGGCATCGCTGTCGTTACCCCATTAAGAATCAATTGACTGTAGGCGTAAAGGGATTTGAATGCCTCTTCCTCAGGGGTCATTACCTCATGGTAGCCTCTGCGGTAGTAGTCTTCTGACCAAAGCATATTTTTGCTTCGAGCAGAAGCTTGCTCCAAATGTACGATATCGTGATCAATATCACCCAACGCATTCAGGTCAATGAAGCCCGGACTGATTACTGCATTGCCCGCATCGATCACTTCATCTACCTGGCCATCAAAATCGTGCCCCACATAAACAATGGTGTCATTCTCGTAAACGACTTCCCCATCTTTGATAATCACATGATCTTCGCCGTCAAAACCGATGACATATTTTGCGGTTATTTTCTTTTTCATGACGATCCTCCCTATCTTTCTCGTTCCGGCTTCTTCACTCCATTGCATCCTTCGTTATTATAGGAAATATTCTGTAAAATTTGTTTCAAAACCTTTACATGTATTTGCACAATCTTTACTCCTTTTCGAAAACAGGCAAGATTCCACACAATACGTAAAGATCATGCAAAAACTAGTAAAGAAGATGAACAACCTTGTTCGAAATATTCACTACAATTAATGAAGACAACTAGACTGGACTCTCATCCACTACTTGCAAGATAGAGAAAGGGCTGATTTCTAGTGATGCAAGCTTTTTGGTTAACCAACGTTCGTCTCGATAAAGGTTTTGAAACAGGAGAAGACGGCGTCTTTCACACACTCTCGGAAATCTGTCATTTGAAGATCGAAAACGGCAAAATCGCAGAGATCGTATCGGCGAACGAACCACTCGACACCACTTTACCGCAAGAAGATGCAAAAGGTTTATTGGCCCTCCCCTCTTTTGTTGAAAAGCATAATCATCTGGATAAAACGTATGCGGGCGCAACCTGGAAATCTTGCCTTCCTCCGAAAAAACTGATCGATCGCTTGGAGTTCGAAGCAAAAGAAATGCCGCTGATGACAGGGACGACCAAAGAGCGCGCACAAGCGATGCTCCAGCTCCATATCAAAGGCGGTGCCACACATGTACGCACACACGTCAACATCGATCCATACATTGGCCTGAAAAACCTGGAGGGTGTGCGTGCAGCCTTGGAAGAGTACAGTGATCGCCTGACGTATGAAATCGTCGCTTTCCCGCAGCAGGGGCTCCTGCGCACACAAGCAAGCTCCTTGATGAGACAAGCAATGAAGGAAGGCGCTACACTGGTTGGGGGCTTGGACCCGGCTGGGATCGATAATGAGTTGGAAGGCTCCTTGCGTGAAATGATGGACATTGCAGTGGAAGCAGATGCGGATGTCGATATTCATCTGCATGATCCGGGGACACTCGGCTTTTATACGATCAAAAGATTGCTCGATCTGACCGAGGAAGCAGGCTGGCAGAACCGCATGGGCATCAGTCATGCCTTTGCGCTCGGAGATGTGTCGCTGGAAGAAAGCTCAGACATGGCCGATCGATTGTCCAAGCTGGGAACGATGATCATGACAACCGTTCCGATTAATCGGGCAATGCCACCTGTTCCGATGCTTCATGCCAAAGGCGTACATGTCGCACTTGGCTATGATGGGTTCTACGATTCATGGTCGCCATATGGAACAGGCGATATGCTCGATAAGCTAAACCGTCTCGTCGAGCGCTACCGTTGGGTCGATGAGAAATCATTGGTGCAATCCCTATACTTCATCACCGGAGGAAAAACAACCCTCGATAAAGATGGCAACCGTGCATGGCCGAAGGTTGGGGACGTGGCAAGCATCGTGTTTGCAGAAAGCTCCTGCTCAGCGGAAGCGATTGCGAGAAAATCTCGTCGGGCTGCTGTTATGTTTAAAGGGAAAATTGTGCATGGTGCTTTGGAGAGAATGGGAGAAACAAAGTAACCAGATAGACCACGGAGGCTTCGCTGATTTTTCAGGGAAGCCTTTATTTTTTTGTCTAAATCGAGCCTTTGGTGGTGGGGAGAAAAAAGAAGAATTCGGTTGGTATCCCAAAGACTTTCGCTTATTTCTTCTTTTTTCTCCTACCAGTTTGGGTGTTTGTTCGGGCTTAAAAGCTTGAGCTATCGAACCCGTCATGTTGTAACCAAGCCTTTGTTAAGAGCTTTACACCAAGCTGAATTTCATCAGTTGATAAATTACTGAAACCAAGTTTAATAATCGGTTCTTCCGTTTTGTTTTTTATGAAGAAGAGTGAAGTCGGATAGACTTTAACTCCCTGAAGAGAAGCTTGTTGAATGAGCCATTCTTCTGAGCGTTCCAGGTGTACTTTGACTAATACGTACAAACCTGACTGCTCTCCGATGATAGAGATATGATTTTTGAAATGCTTCCTTAATTCACAAACGAAGTGCTGCATTTTTCGTTTATAAACAAGACGCATGCGTTTAATATGGCGATTCCATTCCCCTTCTTCCATAAATTTCGCCATGGCGAATTGGCTAAGGAGTGAAGTGGTGCTCTCGAAATGTGCGAATTGATTTTTATAACAGCTGATCAGTGGCTGTGGCAACACCATATAGCTTAAACGAATCCCTGGCAGAAAGCATTTCGAGAAATTCCCGAAATAAATCACTCTCGTTGAATCGATGGAAGCGAGAGCCGGAAATGGTTGTTGGGTATAGCGATATTCACTATCATAATCGTCTTCGATAATATATCCTTGCCTATTTTTTGCCCAATGGATGAGTGCATGCCTTTGTTGAATGGGCATACTGACCCCATATGGACTGTGATGCGACGGCGCTACATAAATCAATCGTGATTTCCTATGTTCCAGGTGTGAAAAATCAGCACCTTTCTCATAAACAGGTAACGTTTCCAATGTAAAACGATTTAATTGAAAAGCTTTTCTAGCGCCATCATAACCAGGGTCTTCCACAATCACGCTGGAAAAATCATGTTTCAGGACCAGACCGAGATACACAAGCATTTGTTGGGTACTACTGCCGATAATGATGGCATCTGGTTCTGTTCTCACCCCACGAGATTGGAGTAAATACGCTGCGATTTGCTCACGTAGAATCCATTCACCAAAAGGTTCCCCGTACCGAAAGCTGTCCTTTTCCGTTAATACTTGATTCGAGATCCTCCGCCATGTTTTTAAAGGGAAATGCAATTGATCGACGACGTCTGCGCGAAAATCAATGCGAACAGATGGTACCGGCTCTGTTTGCTTGTGAGTAGAAGAACCGCGGGCCTCTTGAAGTAAAACGGGCTCTAACTCATTTACAAAATACCCTTTTCGTCCCTCTCCACGAATGTACCCTTCCGCAACAAGTTGTTCATACGCCATTAATGTTGTATTACGGCTTACATGTAAGGAATCTGCAAGCTGACGAATGGAGGGCAATGGCTCATCCGCCTTAATATCGCCTTGTTCAATAAATGATTTAAATTTGTCGTAGATTTGTTTGTATTTAGGAGAGTTATCCTTGAATGTAAAAATGGTATTTTTCATTAACACCTCTCCTGACATGTACATTTTTTTGTTATTGTATCTTTTTTTATGTCAGTTTGTATCATACTCTTGGTTCAAATACAAGTTGAAAGGGTGCTTCCTATGTACATTCCTAAGCAATATCGTATGGAACATGATGAGGCCGTTCAGATGATGAAGTCTAATCCGTTTGCCCTATTGATTACGGTTGATGAACATCGCCCGTTGGCTACGCATATCCCGTTGGAAATTCGTGAAGAGGAAGGGAAAATCTATGCAACTGGGCACATTGCATACGGAAACATGCAGAAGAAAACGTTGGATAACAATCGAGATGTTTTGCTGATTTTTCAAGGACCGCACGCTTACATTTCCTCAAGCTGGTATGAGAGTGAACAGGTTCCCACATGGGACTATCTCGCTGTACATGCGTATGGGACAGCACGTATTCTGACGAAAGAGGAACTCAAGTCGGCTTTGGATACGATGCTGACACACTATGAATCTCACCGAGAAAATGGTCGGCTCTGGGAGACATTTGATCCTGAATTGCTTGAGAGAGAAATGAAAGGAATCGTTGGTTTTGAAATTGAAATCACCTCGATCCAAGGGGCAGCCAAAATGAGTCAAAATCGCAACAACACCGATTATCAATCGATTGTGGCAGAGCTTGAAAAATCAAATGATCAAGGGGAGATTCAGGTTGCTCAGTGGATGCGTGAGCAACGAAAAGAGTTATTTAAATGATCAGCCTATAGATACAACAAGGAGTTGCTTCTTATGGAGTTTTCAACTATTTGGCTATTTGTCATTGCCGCTTCTACATTGTTAATCATACCTGGACCAGCTGTGTTTTATATTATGGCAAGAAGTATCGATCAAGGGAAGAAAGCTGGTCTGGTATCAGTTCTAGGAGTGTCTCTTGGTGGTTCTGTTCACGTTTTAGCTGGGGCAATTGGCGTTTCTGCGATCCTGATGACATCAGCAACAGCCTTTCATATCGTGAAATACCTGGGTGCTGCTTATCTTATCTATCTGGGGTGTAAGACATTACTTTCTAAAGCTGATAGCACGGCTTCTGACATTCCAAAAGCCCCTCGCAAAAAATTACGAAAGGTTTTTTACGAATCAGCGCTTGTAGAGGTAATGAATCCCAAGACAGCACTCTTCTTTTTAGCCTTCTTTCCGCAATTCATATCACCTACTGCCGGGTCAGTCACCGCTCAATTTTTGCTTTTAGGAACGATATTTATTATCCTTGCTTTTGTTAGCGATGGTCTGTATGCCTTTCTCGCAGCAAGTATGAGAAAGCGGATTGTGGGTAGTAGGGCGAGTTCAAAGGTAATGAATCGGATCACTGGTTATTTATATATTGCTCTCGGGATTTTCTCTGCCTTTGCGAGCCCCTCCAAAACATAATTAGTGAAAGGAAACGGAGAGATAGGTTATGTCGAAATTTCTCATTGAAGATGATTTCTGGTCGTTATTTCCCCATGCAAAAATAGGCATCGTGATTTGCCAGGGGATTGATAATTCACGTAGGGACGTTGAAAAATACGAGAAGCTGCTGCAGGAGGCAGAGAAGGAAGCACATAAATTTTTACGTCTGGAGGAATTCAGCAGTAATCCTGTCATTTCCGTTTGGCGAGAAGCTTTTCAGAAATTCAAGACGAAGAAAGGGGCAAGGTGCTCCATTGAAGCTTTATTAAAAAGAGTGAAAAATGGCAATCCGATCGGAACCATAAACCCGCTTGTTGACATCTATAATTCCATTTCACTGCGTTATGGACTTCCGTGTGGCGGAGAAGATATCGACACTTTTGTAGGCGATATTCGGCTAACGCAAGCAAATGGCAGCGAACCGTTTATCCCATTGGGACAGGATGAAAATGCTTCTCCATATGAAGGAGAAATTGTTTATAAAGACGATGTCGGTGCCATATGCAGATGCTGGAATTGGCGTGAAGCTCAGAGGACGATGCTAACAGAAAACACGAAAAATGCATTCCTCTGTATTGAATTAATCGATGAAACAAGAAGCGATGAGTTCCATATGGCGCTTAAAGAATTGTCTGATTTCGTGCCACATCATCTTGGCGGTTTGGTGAAAATGAAAGTGCTAGATATCGATAGGAAGGAAATGACAATCTTTGAGTAAGGTCAAACGGCAGCCAAATGCACTGGCTGCCGTACTTACTGTCTTAGAACATTCCATTCTCATTGGGAGAATCAGCAGGTATGGGCTGGCCTACATCCCACAATTCGACGATTTGGTCGTTATGAAAACGGAAGATATGGACCACAGCTCCCCCAAGATCCGCTTGGTTTTGCTTTACATGGGAATGGACGGCAACGATATCCCCCTCTTCGATGGCACGTTTCACTTCGAGAATCTTATGCGGATTCTTTGCGGCGTTCTCTTCCATTGCGAGCATGAGAGAATGAGCATCGCCACGGAAAAAGGGATTATGGTGGCGGAAATTCGGACTAGTGTATCTTTGGTATGCTTCCCGCACCTTCCCCGACGCTACCAGTTGCAAAAACGACACCGCATTCTCTTTAAGAGAAGTCATCATAACAAATCATCCTTTCTTTATTAAGATACCCGTTCGTACAACACGTCTATCTATGCCCAACTTTTGCATGTTGTAACGTTATCGCAATAAACTCCGTCATGGCTGGAGAAATCCATTTGTTTTTGTGATAAACGACTTGCGCAAAAATAGTAGGAAAGCTGCTGTCACAGGGAATGATCTTTACCTTTCTCTGCTCAATTTCCTCTTTTACAGTCATTAACGGCAAACAAGTGATACCTAGCCCACTCCTTACACATCGTTTGATTGCCTCAATGCTCCACAGTTCCATCATTTGAGAAAAGGCAAGCCCTCGTTCTTCCAGGTATTTTTCGAACATAGCACGATAAACTTTCATACTGCCGTACCATGATTCACAAGCGGCCATGCTTTTTTCCATGTGTGCAACGATACTGATCGGGTGCGCGGCTTTATTATTGTGGGTCATATTTGGGGCGGCATTTCAAAAGGTTTTTGCCAAATACGATAAGCAAATCAATATGGGCATGTGTTTGTTACTCCTCTATTCTGTCATTACCATTTTCTAGTGGAAACCGCTCATCTTGCCTACTTCCGAGGTATAATAGTTCAAAGCAAAGGGGGCGGGAAACTGTGGAGTGGTTAATCGGTCTGGCCTGCAGCGCTGGGATTGCAGGGGCGGCTTATGTAAAACGGTCGCTGTCTGGTTCCGGCTTTTTGGCGGCGGTGATACTGGGCACCGTGATGTACGCACTCGGAAGCCCTATCTGGTTCGGCTCCCTCATCGCATTTTTTGTCTCGTCCACTTTATTATCCAAGTGGAAAAAGCATAAAAAGGAAGAGGCCGAGAGCGGTTATGAGAAAACGGGGAGACGCGATGCTGGCCAGGTGCTCGCAAACGGAGGGCTCGGATTACTGTTATGTGTAGCAAATTGGGTGTGGGCGCATCCGCTTTGGTGGTACGCGTTCCTCGGCGTGATGGCAGCGG
This sequence comes from Brevibacillus sp. MER 51, assembly GCF_023714195.1. Classification (NCBI taxonomy): domain Bacteria; kingdom Bacillati; phylum Bacillota; class Bacilli; order Caryophanales; family Paenibacillaceae; genus Brevibacillus; species Brevibacillus sp. MER 51. The sequence continues at coordinate 19,621 of NZ_JAMAUS010000020.1, forward strand.
TCACAGCCGATACATGGGCAACAGAAATCGGCGGCCTGAGCCGGAAGCCTCCGCGATCAATCAAAACGGGGCAGTGTGTTCCGCCTGGCACTTCCGGTGGCGTTTCTAGCCTGGGAATGGGTGCATCGCTTGCCGGTGGACTATTTATCGGCGGTGCAGCGTGGTTGCTGCTTGCGGTAACCGATCAACCCGCGCCGGATGTGATCACACCTGCCCTTAGACTGGCAGCTTGGATCGGCATAGCAGGACTGGCTGGCGTAATAGGGTCACTGGTTGATTCGTGGATCGGTGCGACTTGGCAGCAAATGTACCGTTGCACAGCTTGCGGTCGTGAAATCGAGCAAGCTCGTCATTGTGGCATGCCAGCCGTACGAATCCGCGGTCGCACTGGTTGGAACAACGATGCGGTCAATCTCGCTGGTTCGCTTGCAGGTGGCGCTTTCGCCGTCTTAATGGCGTTGGCATTCGGCTTATCGTTTGACCTATAAAAAAACGGAAAGACTTCGTATCTCCAAACGATACTGAGTTTTTCCGTTTCTTTATTTTGAGGCACAAGTCTCGGCAATTTTGGTCACTTTCTTCGCGTTCTGCACCATTTTTGAGACGCACGCCCAAAGGATGAAGCCGACTAGGAGAAAGCCGACATTCATACTGATGACGCCTCCCCATCCGTATGCGGACCAAAACAATCCCCCAAGTGTTCCTCCTACACTTGAACCCGTGTAGTAGAAAAATAAATACAAAGAAGAGGCCTGTGCTTTGTTCTGTAAAGCAAGCTGTCCTACCCAACTGCTTGCAACCGCATGCGCCCCAAAAAATCCAAAAGTAAAAATTCCAAGTCCTGCTATCTTCATCATGAGATTCGCTTCCCACGTCAAACAGACGCCGATCAATGCGAGAAACAAGCTTATGAATAACAAATTTTGCTTACCGTGACGATCTATTAATTTTCCTGTCCAGACGGAGCTGAACATTCCGATGATCATAATTAAAAACGTCCAACTGATAAATGTTTGGCTGAGTGAATAAGGCTTTTCGAGCAATACATAAGCGATGTAATTGAACAACGCTACATTACTCCCTAATAGTATAAAGCCGATGACAAATAAACAAATGAGACTTGGAGCCTTTAGATGGTCTACTAAAGACAGACCTAACTTTCTTATTACGAATGGGCGTGCCTTAAAATTTTGTGACGGTGGTAAGGTGTTCCAAAAAATCAGTGTGGCAGCCAAACTGATGAGACCAATCCCCCCTATTGCGATCTGCCAGCCGAAGTAGTCACTCACCATACCTGAGAAAACCCTGCCAAACACAGCCCCAATGGAATTCCCGCATATATAGAGACCCATTGCCGCTCCCAGACTTTTGGATTCGATTTCTTCTCCAAGATAGGCCATTGCGATGGAGGGCAAACCCGCCAATGAAATCCCTTCAATCGTTCGCAATACCAGGAGAACATGAAAATTCGAACTGAATGCTGTGAGAATACAAAACACAGACGAAGCGAGCATGGAAACGATCATGATTGGCTTGCGTCCCCATACTTCAGACAGCGAACCAAGAACGAGCATACTGACGGCAAGAACCATTGTTGTAATGGAGAGGGAAAGGCTTGCTGTCGTTGGGCTAACCGAAAATTCTTTTGAAAATTCCGGCATTAAGGGCTGTACGCAATAAAGAATCGCAAACGTATTGAAACCAGCGGCAAAAAAAGCAAAGCTGGTTTTGCGGAAGAGTGCTGTACCTTGTTGTATCATGCGATCACCATATCATTTCAGGATGATTATGGTTTCATGGTACCACCATTTATCTATGATGTATAATTCATTATAATCATGTTTTTCATGCATTTATGTAATGAAAACTCTAAACGGAAAGTGGTGCTTTCGAATGGAATGGCAACAGTTCGAATATTTTCAAACCCTGGCAAGAATCCAACACGTGACACAAGCGGCCGAAGCTCTCTCGATTTCCCAGTCTGCCCTCAGTCGTTCGATTGCCCGATTTGAGGATGAAATAGGCGTTCCTCTGTTTGACCGTCAGGGACGCTCCATTCGGCTCAATAAATATGGTCATCTCTTTTTAAAGCGAGTCGAAAATATGATGAAGGAATATCATGAGGGAAAACAAGAAATCATGGATTTACTTGATCCAGATAAGGGAGAGGTATCTCTTGGGTTTCTGCACACGTTAAGTACCAGTCGTATCCCTGATTTACTGGCTTCTTTTCGCTCCCTCTACCCCAACATTCATTTTCGACTCGGACAAGGTCCCTCCCATACGCTTATGAATCAGTTGCAAGGAGGAGAGTTTGATCTTTGTCTACTTGCTCCTATGGATATGAAATCTCCCTATGTATGGAAGCCGCTTTGGAATGAAGAACTTTTTGTGATTGTCCCGAAAGACCACAAATATGCAAATCGTACCTCGATTACGTTGGAAGAGATTGCGGATGAATCCTTTATCCATTTAAAAGAAGGATACTCCCTTCGTATCACTGTCGAGCAATTGTTTCAGGAAGCGGGAATTACACCTCCCATTACCTTTGAAGGAGAGGAAGCAGATACCGTTGCAGGACTGGTCGCTGCTGGACTGGGAATCTCCCTGTTGCCCAATTTAAAAGGAACGGACCAGAGTAAGATCACACAAATCCCTGTCAAAAGCCCGAAGTGCCAACGGACAATTGGAATTGCCTGGGTAGAAGGGAGATATTTATCACCTGCCACTGAAAAATTCAAACAATTTGTTATGGATCATGCCTGCGATTTTGAATAGGGATGAGCGAACCTACGACTCTCCTCGCTGCCCTGATTCCCGTCGCCAACTCATGAGTACCAAAGACAGCGCGATTGTCGTGAGGATAATGCCAAGCACTTGCAAACCCTCGGCGCTGAACTTATCTCCCATTACAATGCCGATCAATAATGAGGAGAGAATGGTTCCCAGGTATCTGGATGTTTGAAATAATCCGGATGCTACGCCTATGATTTCTTTTGGAGAGCTTTTGAACAAGGCTGCTTGCATGCCGACATTGTTTAACCCGTTGCTAATGCCGAATGCCGCTAACGCCACACACACACTGATCACATGTGAATCTTGCTTTAACGTCACGATCCACAATGACCCAAATGTCATCAGCATGGCGGATGTGAGCAATACCGGCCGAGGTCCTGAGTGATCAATCCATCGTCCTGCTAGTGGAGACACAATGAGGGAGCATAAACCTAAGCTGAGCATGAGCATTCCTGTATGGAACTCACTGACATGACGAACGATTTGCAGGTAGGATGGAAGGCCGAAAAAAAGCGAATAAAAAAGGACGTTAACGAGCATGAATTCGATATTGACCCACGTCATCGCAGGGTACTTCGCGAATGTCCGCAGCGGAATAAACGGAGAAGTCGTTTTTAACTCATGTCGTACGAAAGCCCCCAGTGTAACGAGGCCGATCCCTCCAACCAGGATATGCCACCAAGAGACATGCCCCGATGATTTTGCAAAAAGCACTCCAACGAGCAGTGCAACCAGACCTACCGCGAATAGCATGATCCCTGTTGCATCAATCAATTCCAACCATTTTCGAAAGGACATCTTATGTGCAACAGATGCTGCCGATCCATCCTTTGGAATCATCCTCCAGGCTAACAGCAAGCTCGCCACCACGAACGGAATATTAACGAGAAAGATCGCAGACCAATCCCAATAATGAAGCAATACCCCGCCAATAAAAGGTCCAATCGCAGCTGCTCCAGACAGGAATATGGACAGTACGGAAAGCGCAGTCGCTTGTTTCTCCGTAATATGGATTCGTACAATGGCGATTCCAACGGCAACCATCATGCTTGTTCCAATCGATTGCACAATTCGGAACACAATGAGCCACCCAAAGTTTGGAGATAATGGAGCCAATAAGGAAGCAACGAAAGATACGACAAGTCCGGTAAGAAATATCTTCTTGCGTCCGAACAAATCACTTGCCTTTCCCATGACAGGTTGAGCGATTGCACTCGCAATGTAGAACGAGAAAATCATCCACGAAACAACCGTGAAATCAAGACTGTACACATTTTGCAGCCTTGCAATCGCAACAGAAATCATCGAAGAATTTAACGGGTTCAACAATATCCCTAGTCCAACGGAAATCATCAACCACCTGTTGTGAGCACCCATTTTCAGCCCTCCTTAAAGCGCTTTTGATGATATCGTACTGGAAATCAAACATTTACTCCAACGCATTTTATGTTATGATTCCATTGATTCAAAGGAATGAATGGAGGAACTAAATGGAACTTCTTCAACTGCAATACTTTCTTACCGTTGCTCGTATGGAGCATGTGACCGAAGCTGCACGAAGCCTGCATGTGACCCAATCGTCCCTTAGTAAAACGATTCAACGATTAGAGGACGATCTGGGAGTCCCGCTATTTGATCGTACAGGGAGAAAGCTGCGTCTGAATGAGTTCGGAAGCAAATTCCTCTGTCGGGTGGAAAGAGCTCTGTTTGAATTGGAACAAGGGAAACTGGAGCTTCGCGACCTATCCAACCCGGAGCATGGTACTCTTGAATTAGCGGTGACTACTGCAAGCACGCTGCCGAATATCCTTCGCGAGTTTCGGAAAAAGCGGCCTGATATCCAATTTCATGTACAAATGCTGACCACCCAGGAAATGGTTACGCTTCTTCATAGAGGAGAGGTCGATTTTTGCTTGTCCTCCCCTCCTGTACAAGACGATGACATCGAATGTCAAATCGTGTTCATTGACCCTATCCTCGTAGCTGTTCCAAGGGGACATCGACTGGCAGACCGAAGCATCGTATCTTTGACAGAGCTGAAGGATGAATCGTTTGTCGGTGTCAAGAAAGGGTACGGTACACGCGATCTCGTGGACGCTATATGCAAGTCGGTTGGATTCGCACCCACCTATGTGTATGAGGGAGATGAACCTGCAAGGCTGATCCAACTGGTGGAAGCAGAAATCGGCATAGCCTTCATACCAAGCACGGCAAGAGATTCTCGTGAACAAATCTCGTATCTAAGAGTCGAGAATCACGAATTGGTACGGGAAATCGCATTATTATGGCACAAGAGTCGGTACATTTCGCGCGCTGCCCAAGAATTCCGTGAGGTTATTGTCGATTATTTTGAGGATGTATGCAAACTTGAGAGGTGATGAATCATGAAACTTCACGATTGTCCTACCTGTAATACCAACAGTCAAGAATGTATGATCGTCATCGAGAATGCATTGCACCCTACAGCTGAGAGATTAACGTGCCGTATATGTTCCTGGAGCGGAAAGTGGTCGGACATGAAAGTGCGCGAGACCCCGGACGAACCAATCCCGGGCGTCGAACCGATTACCGACTATGGTGTGCTCCATTCAGATCAAATTCGACTTCGCTATACAGGGGGGTGTTGCCCACATTGTGGGGGAGATGATCCTTTGTGCTGGTGCCATGCATTTTAGGTGCAGGCAAATGAACACAAAAACAGACACGTCACAATCGCGTGTCTGTTTTTGTTATAGATTTTCTTTTCGATCTTACAAAGCCCCAGAAACGACATTCCCGCGGAACATCACAGCTTGGCGCTTCGCGCGGCGTGCAACTGCTTCTGCTGCCGAGGATGCATGAACGAATACAATATCCGCTTCGTCGCCAACATTCGGCCATTGGCGGTTGCCCTCTTTATCCAGCGGCGTTTTCCCACCTGTAATGAAGCCCAGTGCTTGGGACAGGGAACGTTCGTCCTGCATGCGGAAGCGCTCAGCCAATCGGCCCGCTTTTTCCAAGCTGTCACCTTGACCAAATGGCGACCAGTGATCGGTAATACTGTCGTCTCCGAGAGAAACAGACACGCCTTTTTCATGCAGCAATGGAATCGGGATCGTCCCTCTGTTCACAGGTACAGTGGAAGTGATCGAAATGCCCAAGCCAGCGAGCATTTCTGCTACTTCCCCTGCTTCTTCCAGACTGATGTCTGCAAGGGAATTGGCATGGCTGATGGTAACCCGACCTTGCCACCCTGCTTCTTCGGTCATTTTAGCAAGACGCTTGAATGTAAACACCCCGAGATGATCCGGGTCATGCAAATGAACGTCGATGGGTGCATTCGCTTCCACTGCCAGCTCAAAAATGGTAGCGAGCGATTTCTCAATGTTTTGATCCACGGTCGCCGGGTCTACACCGCCAACGTAGGTCGCACCCATCTTCAAGGCTTGGCGGATGTTCTCCACCTGGTTACTTCGCAGAAGCCCCTGCTGCGGGAAGGCAACGACCTCGCACTGCAATCTGCCGCTGAAGGTTTCCAGTGCTGCCATCGTCGCTTCCAGGTTTTTGAGTCCGATGTACGGATCGATATTACAATGGGAGCGAATATGGGTGGAGCCTGCGGACAGCAGCAATTCCAGCATTTTTTCTGCGCGCTCTTGTGCTGTTGGCAGCAGCTTCGGCATGAGCTGGCTCTCTTCTTCCAGTCGACCCAAGATGTTTTTTACTGGCGTCACGGCTTTCCAAGGGCCGCCATAATACGTTTTATCGATGTGGATGTGCATATCCCTAAATGACGGCAGTGCCAACAGACCGCTGGCATCCTTCGTTGGCAGCTCGGTTTGTGGAGCGGCTCCACTCACGATCTGCGCAATTCGTCCGTCTTCGATTAATAGATGCGCCACTTCAGTATCTGTAGCAACCACCTTGTCATTTTCTTTGCGGTATCCGCTCTCCAAGCGGACGTTGGTTATCCAATAGGCTGTAGACATCTATCCATGACATCCTTTCTATTTAAAAGTAGTACTACCACTCACCCGCTACCCGGTTGCCTTGGAAAAGCACGACCTTGCGCTTCGCACGTCTCGCAACTGCTTCTGCTGAACATGTCGCTTCGACCGCCATCAGGCTCGCCTCATCTCCAGCCAATGGCCACAGGCGATTCCCGGTGTCATCGAGAGTGATCCGCCCTTCTGTCACAAAGCCGAGTGCTACGCCTAACGATCTTTCATCCGTCAAGCGGAAGCGTTCTGCCAGTCGTCCTGCTTTTTCCAACAAGTCTCCGCTGCCAAAGGGGGTCCAGTTGTCTGTCAGGCTATCGTTGCCGAGCATGACGGCAACCCCTTCTTGATGCAGCAACGGAATCGGAATGGTCGGGCGATTGATTGGCACGGTCGATGCAATAGAAATGCCAAGCGAGGCGAGTCGTTGTGCCATCTCTTTAGCTTCCTCCTGTGATACATCGCCCAATCCCATCGCGTGACTAATCGTGACACGTCCCTGCCAGCCTGCCTCTTCCGTCAGAGCAGCGAGGCGCTTCATCGTAAACACGCCGAGATGCCCCGGATCATGCAAATGCATGTCAATGTCGGCATCTGCTTCGACTGCCAGCTCTAGCATCGTTTGCAGGGAACGCTCGATGTCGCCGTCTACTCCACCCGGATCGACGCCGCCTACATGAGTGGCGCCTTGACGCAGTGCCTCACGTACCATGTCGCGTGCTTGTGTACGCAGCATCCCATAATGCGGGAAAGCAACAATTTCGTGGGAGACACGGTCTGCATACGTCTCAAACGCACTTTTCATTCCTTCCATAAACCCAAGACCAACCTGTGAGTCCACATGACAATGCGTTCTAACATGCGTCACTCCTGTTTCCACCAGCAGCGAGAGAATATTTTCTGCTCCTGTCTGTGCCTGCTTGAGATACATCGGCAACAGCCCTCTGTCCTCAGCGTGGCGTTCGAACAAGTTTTTTACGGGAGTTGTTGCCTTCCATGGGCCGCCGTAATACGTTTTTTCCAGATGAATGTGCTTCTCGGCCATAGACGGCAAGATCAGTAAGCCTTTCGCGTCCTTTTTAGGCAGCCCATCCTCCAAAATTTCACTGGAAGGGACAATGCGTGTGATTTTTCCATGCTCAATAAGCAAATCGCACAGCTCTGTCCGCGTTCCACTGATCACGCCTTCTTCCCTCTCATACCCGATTTCCAGTCGAGCGTTGACGATCCAATAAGGAGAAGATTTCACCGGCTTTTCCCCCTCTTAAACGTTCACTTCTTCCACTTGCCCAGAAGCGAGCTTGCCTTTGAAGAATACAGCGTGTCGATCTGCACGGCGCGCAATCGCTTCTGCCGAGCAGGTCGCATCCACGAGGATCAGGCTAGCGTCTTCCCCTTGTGCAGGCCATAGCTGTGTTCCGTTGGCATCCAGCGTCGTTTTGCCACCCGTGATAAAACGCAGAGATTGAGACAGAGACAGCTCGTCCAGCCAACGATTGCGTTCTGCCAGTCGCCAGAGGCGTTCCAGCACATCACCATTTCCGTATGGCTGCCAGGTGTCAAAAATGTTGTCGCAGCCGACCGCAACGTCTACCCCATTTTGGTGCAGTAGCTGTACAGGTGGGATCACGCGGCTAAATGGCACGCTGGTGATAATCGTAATGCCTGCTTCCCGCAGAATCGTCGCCATCTCTTCTGCTTCTTGCACTGGGATGTCTCCGAGCGCAAACGCATGGCTGACTGCTACGCGGCCTTGCCAGCCAGCATCCACGGTCATTGCTGCCAGTCGCTTCATTGTGTAGGTTCCCAAATGTCCCGGGTCATGCAAATGCAAGTCCACACCTGCGTTTGCTTCTACCGCCAGCTCCATCATTTGGTGCAAGGATTCTTCTATATCGCCATCCACATTAGCTGGGTCCACGCCCCCGACATGAGTCGCACCTTGGCGCAATGCCTCACGCAAGAGTGCTTTTGCGTCTGTACGCAACAAGCCATGCTGCGGGAATGCCACGATCTCGTGGGTGATTCGATCCGCGTAGGTTGCTAATGCTGCTTTTACTGATTCCAAATTGGAGATTCCCACTTCCGGGTAAATGTCCACATGTGTACGCACATGTGTCGAGCCATAGGACAAGAGGATCTCCAGCAGATTCTCCGCACGCTCTTGTGTAGTTGTCGGCAATCCCGGCAGTGTGCGCTTTTCTATTTCACAGCGTTCAATGATATTGGACACAGGAATAACAGCCCGCCATGGTTCTCCCTGAAGCGTCTTGTCCAAATGAACATGCTTCTCTACGAAAGATGGGAGTGCCAATAAGCCTTTTGCATCCTTTTGCAAAATATCGTCTGTAAGCTTCTCTGTCGCTGGTACAATACGCGCGAATTTTCCGTCTTTAACCAAAATGTGAAACAAGGATGCCTCTGTCCCCGTGACGACACCGTTTTCCCGACGGTAGCCCGTCTCCAAACGAACATTGGTCAACCAATAGGTAACGCCCATCCATTATCCACCCTCTCTTTGTCTCTCTCCATTCCTTTCTCCCCCATTATCTAGGAAGCGGAAAGACTTGATTTGCACAATCTTTACGTCTATTTTCACTATTTTTACGACTTGTTCAAATTGCCTTTACTTCGTACATTTTTCTGATAACTTTGACGTAAGCAAAGGAGGGGTTACACCATGAAGGTTGAGATCGCACCAACCAATCAAGCTCTTCCGCCGAAAGCAGCGGCTGCACGCCCTAGCAGATGGCGGACTTTTTACAGGAAACTACGAAAAAACAAACTCGCCATGGTAGGCGGCTGTATCGTGATTTTTTACATCGCGATTGCCCTGTTGGCACCATTTATCGCTCCCCATGATCCATATGAGATTGACTTGGTTAACAAGTTGAAGCCACCATCTTCTGAACACTGGATGGGTACCGATGACAAAGGTCGGGATGTACTGAGCCGTCTTTTATACGGGACACAGCTCTCGATGTCCGTCGGATTTGTTGCCGTCTTTATTGGTGCATTTTTCGGAATTATTCTCGGCTTATTATCCGGTTACTACGGGGGCTGGGTAGATACAGTCATCTCCCGTATCATCGATGTCCTGCTCGCCTTCCCGGGAATCTTGCTATCTCTAGCCATTGTCAGTGCCTTAGGGCCAAGTCTCTTTAACGTGATGATCGCCGTTGGTATCTTCTCGATTCCTGTATTTGCACGGATCGTCCGCGGCTCAACCTTGACCGTGAAAAAACTGGAGTACATCGATGCGATCCGCTCACTCGGTGCCAATGACTTCACGATTATCTTTAGACACATTTTTCCAAACATTTTGTCTCCTATTATTGTACAGGCAACGATGCGCCTCGCTACTGCGATTCTTTCCGCGGCTGGCCTTTCGTTCCTCGGACTGGGAGCACAGCCTCCTCTGCCGGAGTGGGGCGCCATGCTCAGTAACGGACGCGACTTCTTGTTTACCGCTCCGCATCTGGCCATGTTCCCTGGTTTCGCTATTGCAACTCTTGTTCTCGGCTTCAACATCTTTGGGGACGGCCTCAGGGACGCTCTCGATCCACGAATGAAACAATAGGAGGGAATGCTACATGTTTGTTTACATTACCCGTCGCCTGCTGCAGATGATTCCCGTCCTGCTCGGTGTTATTCTGGTCGTCTTTTTGATCATGCAAATGGTTCCTGGCGACCCGGCTGTATTGCTTGCTGGTGAAGGCGCTTCTGCAGAAACGATTGCGAAAATGCGCACTCAGCTCGGCTTGGATCAGCCGATTATGGTTCAGTACGCGCAGTATGTTGTCAATGTGTTCCAAGGCGATCTAGGGACATCACTTCGCTCCAATCTCCCCGTGTGGGATGAGATTATGGCACGCTTGCCTGCTACCATCGAGCTCGCCGTTGCCAGTATTTTTGTAACGGTTGTCCTCGGGATGATCGCAGGGATTATTTCTGCTACCAAGCAATACTCTGCTGCAGATATTACGATCATGGTCATTGCCTTGCTCGGTGTATCCTTGCCAAGCTTTTGGCTCGGCTTGAGCTTGATCTACACGTTCTCCGTCAAGCTGCAACTCTTCCCGGTCGCAGGCTGGGGCACCTGGAAGCACATGGTTTTGCCAGCGATCACACTCGGTACTGCCGGGGCTGCCATCGTTGCTCGTATGACTCGCTCCAGTATGCTCGACGTCGTACGTCAAGACTACATCCGCACAGCGAAAGCAAAGGGCTTGCGTGAAACAGTCATCATTTACAAGCATGCTTTGAAAAACGCGCTGATCCCGATTATTACCGTCGTGGGCTTGCAGTTCGGTTTCCTTTTGGGTGGTACGGTTCTCGTAGAATCTGTCTTTGCCATTAACGGCTTGGGCCGTCTGATCGTCGATGCGATCCGCATGCGTGATTTGCCTGTCGTACAAGGCGGCGTACTGATCGCTTCCATTATCTTCGTGTTCGTGAACCTGCTCGTCGATGTATTGTATCGCTACTTTAATAAACGAATTGATCTGAACTAAGGAGGGATCACCATGCCGGAACAACAAGATATCATCCTGGACGTTCGCAATCTGCAAACGCATTTTTTCACAGAAGATGGCGTCAGTAAAGCAGTGGACGGCGTTGATTTCTCTCTAAATAGAGGAGAGACACTAGGTCTGGTAGGAGAATCGGGCTGTGGAAAAAGTATCACTTCCCTCTCGATCCTGCGTTTGATTGCCAGTCCTCCGGGAAAAATTGTAGGAGGAGAAATCCTTTTCAAAGGGCAAGATCTGACGAAAAAATCGGAAGCAGACATGCGCGCAATCCGCGGCAACGAGATTTCGATGATTTTCCAAGAGCCAATGACCTCGCTGAATCCGGTTTATTCGGTTGGGGAGCAAATTGCAGAGGTATTGCGCCTGCACCAAAACATGGGACGGAAGGAAGCATGGGACAAGGCAGTAGACATGCTGCGTCTGGTCGGTATTCCTTCCCCGGAAAAACGCGCGACTCAAGAGCCGCATGAATTGTCTGGGGGTATGCGTCAACGGGTCATGATCGCGATGGCTCTCGCCTGCCGCCCGGAAATTTTGATCGCGGATGAACCGACGACCGCTTTGGACGTTACCATTCAGGCTCAGATTCTCGAGCTGATGAAAAAGCTGCAAGTCGAAATGGGCATGAGTATTATCATGATTACCCACGATCTAGGCGTTGTTGCTGAAACATGCGATCGCGTTGCGGTCATGTACGCAGGAAAAGTGGTGGAGTACACGACTGCACAAAATCTGTTCGCGAATCCACGCCATCCCTATACAGTAGGGCTGATGAATTCCCTCCCCCGTCTGGATGAGGATGTAGAAGAGCTGCAAGCGATTAAAGGAAATGTACCAAGTCCGTTCAACATGCCAGTTGGATGCCGCTTCGCTCCACGCTGCCCGCATGCAACAGAGCTGTGCCATACGAAGCTTCCAGAGCTCTTGGAGTATGCAGACGGAAGCAAAGTACGCTGCTGGATGTATACGTCTGAGTGGGACGGCGACACCAAGACTGCTACGGAAGTGGGGGTATGATCATGATGACGACACAAGCGAATCCAACGAAAAAACCACTGCTGGAAGTAAAAAATCTCAAGCAGCACTTCCCGATCAAAGGCGGCATTTTAGGCCGTACCGTCAACCATGTAAAAGCCGTGGATGACATCAGCTTCACGATCCATGAAGGAGAAACACTGAGTATTGTAGGCGAATCCGGTTGTGGCAAATCTACTACCGGTCGTGCCATCCTCCGCCTGGATGAACCGACGAGCGGAACGGTACTATTCGAGGGACAAGATCTACTGGCGATGTCCAAGAAGCAAATGCGCGACATGCGCAAGCATTTGCAGGTTATTTTCCAGGACCCATTTGCTTCGCTCAACCCGCGCCAATCTGTATCCGCTATTCTCGGAGAAGCGTTGGCGATTCAAAATATCGTACCTGCCCATCAACGCCGTGATCGCATTATCGAGCTGCTCGGCTATGTAGGCTTGCGTCCGGACCAAATTGACCGCTTCCCGCATGAGTTCAGCGGTGGACAACGCCAACGAATCGGGATTGCGCGTGCGCTCGCGATGCAGCCGAAGCTGATCATTTGTGACGAAGCCGTATCGGCACTCGACGTATCCATTCAGGCTCAAGTGCTGAATCTCCTGAAATCGTTGCAAAAGCAATTCAAGCTGACGTATTTGTTCATCTCCCATGACCTCGGCGTCGTTCGTCACATCTCGGATCGCGTCATGGTGATGTACCTCGGTAAAGTGGTAGAGATCGCGGATAAAAAGTCGCTGTTCGACAACCCGCAGCATCCTTACACGCAGGCACTTTTGTCTGCGATCCCCGTTCCGGATATCAACAAAAAGCAGGAGCGGATCATTTTGCGCGGAGATGTACCTTCTCCCATCAATCCTCCTCAGGGCTGCCGCTTCCATACGCGTTGCCCGTATGCGATTGATCGCTGCAAAACAGAAGTACCTGGGCTGACGAGTTTGCACGACACGCACCAAGTCGCCTGCCACCTTGCCCAAGTCTAATCATAGAGAGATTAAAATTTTCTAAAAACGCAAGAGATCACGTAGCAGCATGATATGATGGTAACTGCAAAATCTATCTATACAGAAGGGATCTCATGATAAGCTTCGAAGGTTTCACACTACTCATTCTGCTGTTTATTTTGGCTCCTATCGTAGGAGCTATTGCTTTATTGTTTCTGTTTATTTTCGAGAAGCGGATTGATCTATTAGAAAACAAAAATCTAAAGATCGAGCTGGAAAAAGAGCTTCAGCAAGCGCTCTACAATCAATTGAATCAACAAATCCAGCCTCACTTCTTGTTTAATACGCTAAATGTCATTCTGAGTCTGGCGCGATTAAACCGAACGAAGGAACTGGTGAGAGCGCTCGAAGTCCTCTCCCAGTTTCTCAAATTCAAATACAAATCCACAGAGCCGTTGATTTCATTGGCGCGGGAGATTACGTACACGGAGCAATATTTGGAGATTCAAAAGCTGCGTTTCGGCGATCGGCTCCGGGTTCAGCTAGATTGTGCAGATGATCTCTTGCAGGCATCCATACCGCCATTCGTCTTGCAAACGCTCGTGGAAAACGCATTTAAGCATGGATTGGAACGAAAAATGGGCGAAGCTATCATAGACATCCGCATAAGCCGACAAGATGACGATGTCCTGCTTACGGTCATCGACAACGGTTCTTCCGGACTTACAGCATTCCAGAATGAAAGTGAGATCGAAACCGAACAGCCACATGAGAAGAGCGGTCACGGGTTGGATAACATCCGCAGACGGCTCCACCTTTGTTTTGGTGATCATGCACATCTGGAGCTTGCTCCGATATCTGAGGGAGGAACTCTTGTGTCTGTCAGGTGGCCCTGTACGTATGAACAAATCGATCTGAGGTGAGAAGATGAACGTATTACTCGTGGATGACGAACCATTGGAGCTGGACCAACTCGAGTATTTGATTCAGCCCATGTTCCCCTTGTGGAAATTCTACAAGGCCGCAGATGGCAGCAAGGCCATGGCGATCAGCCAGAAGGTTCCTCTTCATCTCGCCTTTCTGGACATTAATCTTCCGGGGAAATCCGGGCTGGTGCTTGGCGAGGAGCTGAGAGCCCAGCACAAAGACATCGAGCTCATCATTGTAACGGCATATCAAGATTTTCATTATGCCAAACAATCGATCCGCCTCGGTGTCGTGGATTACATCACGAAGCCCGTCATTGAGAGCGAGCTGGTCGACATTCTGAAAAAATATCAGAAGAGCCCTGCCCTCTCTGCTTACACCCGAATTATTTCTGATGCGATGAACATCATTCATCAAAAATTCGCGGAGAAGCTGAATTTGGCTGATCTTGCCGCAGAAGTCCATATCAATCCTACCTATTTGAGCCGCCGTTTTCATGAAGAAGTAGGCGTCTCATTCTCTGAGTATTTAATGCAGTACCGCATTCAAATGTCGAAGAAGTTCCTGATTGCTCATCCTGATTGGAGCATATCGACGGTTGCCGAGCGGACTGGCTTCAACAGCCAACACTATTTCAGCACCATTTTTCGCAAGGTAGTGGGGAAAACCCCGAAAGAATACCGGGACAAGGGGAATGTATCTTGACCTACTTATCGTTTCGCGAATACGTGGTAGGTGCAGCAAAGATCGGCATCGGGCTTGGGGTCGTCTCGATCCTCGCCCGCTGGGTGACCGGAAACACGATCTTCGGTTCACCGGAAGCACTCGTCAAATACGGAATATTTGGCGGGATCGGCTTCGCTTTGATGGGAGCATTTGCCCTCAGTATGTTTGGACTGCTTGGGCGAAAGGTCCGGCGTGAGTTGTCAGAAGGGATGACCATCGGGGATTACATGCGGGACAAGCTGCATCCGTTTGGTTACTGGTTGATGATCATCATCCTTTTGATTACGACGATCGAAGCGATGTTCGTTCAGGGGATGGCTGGGGGCGTATTGCTCAACATCTTGTTTGGCTTACCGATCCCGCTCGGCTTGCTCTGTTTTTTCGGGTTTTGTGTGCTGTTTGCAGGCATCGGGGGAATCCGCTCGATCCATCGGTTTGCCATCGTGCAAATTGTCATTACGTTTGCAGCCATTATCCTGATTCCCGTCTACTTTTTCGTCGGAAAAGGTGTCGAGCACGTCTATAACGGACTGCGCCTGTACCATCCTTACCTTCTGGTGCTCAACAACAACGAGGGTCTTTTTTTTATCATTACCGGACTGTTGATCGGGTTTGGTCAAGTGTTTGTCGATCAGGCATCGTGGCAGCGGCTTTATATGATGGAAGAGAAAAAGATCGTCCCTACCTTTCTGGTGTCCGGGCTCATTTTTGCCACCGTACCCCTGGCGTTCTCCTCGCTGATCATCATCGTCCTTTTTACGGGCGGATTTGATGATATCTACTCGCTGTTGTTTGATCTCGTACGCAAGATTGACACGATGATCTTGCTTGTATTATTTGTCCTCTGTGCCTTTGGAGCAATCATGTCCGCTTTCGGTGCAGGTCTTCATTCCATGATCAGTCTGATGGTCAACAATGTGTATCAGCTGTTCCGCCCAGACGCTTCGGAACGGCAAAAAATACGTTTGGGCTACATCCTTGCCATTGCCATCGGTGCTCTTTCGTATGGTTTGACGATCTACTTCAAGCCGACCTTGCTGGATTTACTGTTCTTCTTTGGCATTATGTATGCCTCGCTGTTTTTGCCTGTCGTCGTCATTGTTTTGACAAAGGGAAAAGCACCTACTTTCATTTTGATCAGCGCAGTAATGGGATTCGTCGCAGGCTATAGCAGCCGGATGTACGTCGATCCGATGATGGCAATCTGGATTGCCTCCTTATGTACAGCTCTGGTTTTAACGGCCTACTTGTCCATGACCTGGCTATGGAAACGGTACATCCGAACGCCGGATCACACTCGCTGACCCACAGGAAGGAACGAATCCTATGCTACGCTCCTACTTGCTGCTCATTTTTTGCGTAACCGCTTGGGGCAGCAATTTCGTCTTCGGGAAAATGCTCGTCGCCGAGTTTTCTCCGCTCTTTTTGTCAGCTATGCGTCTCTTGTTTATCGTGTTGTTTCTGCTCATCTGGTCCAGAGGACGTCTGAAAATGCCAAAGCTCTCTCGTACGGACTGGCTTTTGCTCGCGGTATTGGGAGTTGTCGGCGTATTCATTAACCAGTGGTCCTTCTACAAAGGGCTCGTTACAGCTGATCCGACCACCTCTGCCCTGATCCTGGCATTGACGCCGATTACTACCGCTCTCTTGGCTGCCTTATTCTTGAAAGAATCACTGACCGGTCGCTTGGCAATCGGTTCGGTGATCGGTACATCAGGCGTTTTATTCGTCATTTATACAGGGGCAGAGCTGCATTTTGATGTCGGTATCCTCTGGATTGTATTGACGATGCTGACATTCGCTACCTCGATCATCCTCGTCAGGTTGTTGGGACATCGACTCCCTCCACTCGTGACGACGCTCGTATCCAATTTGATCGGCTTCGGATCGATGCTGCCTTTTGTCCTGATCAGCATCCCTACGGCTACGGTAAGCACCAGCCTTTCATCCTGGCTTCTCTTGTTTGTCACCGCTGTCGTTATGCACGGCATAGTGACCTTAATCTGGAACAGCCAACTACAGAAGGTAGGGGCTGCCAAAGCCGCGATGTTTGCCAATCTCGAACCATTTATCGCCATGCTTTTCGGCTTATTATTGCTGGCAAAGCCTGTAACAGCCGTACAGTTTTTCGGTGCGATTCTCATCATTGCAGGCGTGACCTTGACTACAACCTCCAAGGAGCCGCGTGAAAAGAAGAACCTCTCCTCACTCTCATCCTGAGCAAAGCAGTTCGCCGCACTTTTCACAGTAAAACAGTCGGAATTGTAGTTGAGAAGTACAATTTCATTGCTTTATACTGGGAGAAAGCGGGCGAATCTGTACCGTTACATCGTGCTAAGAGGAGGGACAGTCCATGTCTACCGTAAAACTATCCCAGTGGGAAACGATGCTGTTAGAGGCAGCCCGTGCCCATGGATTCGTCGATGAAGAAATCATCCACAAGCTGAGAAAAGGTGACCCTGCGCCTTTTTCGGACGTGGAGGGCGGCAAGTACGATTACACCCATCTCTTTGAACTGTCCAAAAATGATCCCTCTACGCTGGAAGCTGCGATTCGCGAAGGCTACCAGATCAAGTTCACCACTTTTAACGGGATCAAATTTTTGCTGAACAAACGCTACAACATCCAAGCGGAGCGTGACTATCACGTTGAGGAAACAGCACTGCACCGCGTTCGCTTACGAGACGACGCATTGGCGTGGATGCGCAGGACAATCTCCCCTAACTGGCGAATTGTTGAACTAGAAAAGCTCGCAAACACCAAAGAAACGCTCGTCAGATTTGAACTGGCAGCATCGTAAATACAAAAAAGCACTTTCCTAAGGGGAGAGTGCTCTTTTTTCGAAATGCGGGGTATTGGAAGGAGAATCATGATGACAACGACAACGCAAGCGTATATTCAACACATTCAAGCAATGTATCCAGAATTGACCATCACTTCCGCTTACTTTAACAAGATGGGCCAAAACAATGATGTGCTTATCGTCAATGACGCGTATGTGTTTCGCTTTCCGAAATACTCCGCCGGTATCGAGCAACTGAAGATCGAAACGAGCATTTTACGCACAGTAAAACCATATCTCTCCCTGCCGATTCCGGCTCCGATCTTTTTGTCCTTTGCTGAGGAAATACCTGGGCGGGTGTTTGCCGGATATCTGCAACTCGAAGGTGAGCCTTTTACCCGAGAAGCTTTTCAAGCAGCCTCGCATTCCTTACCGACTGTCGCTGCCCAGCTGGCACAATTTCTTCATAAACTGCACCAGCTTCCCGTCACCGCCTTGCTCCCGGAGCTTATCCCTGGTGATTTTGATATGGCCAAGCAATTGACAGAGCTGTATGAACAGATTGTTTCGCAGTTGTTCCCAGCCATGCGTGAGCAAGCCAAGAAAGATGTAGCAGAGCGCTTTGAAGCATACCTGGCTGACCCTGCTCACTTTGATTTTCAGCCTTGCCTGACTCACGGAGATTTTGGCACAGGGAATATCTTGTACTCCCCTGCAAAACAACGCATCACAGGCATTATCGACTTTGGCGGCTCTTGTGTAGGCGATCCTGCTTACGATCTCGCAGGACTCTGCGCGAGCTACGGGGAATCGTTCTTGCAGCATTTCACTCCGGTGTACCCCCAGCTTGAGCAGGTGATGACTAGGATGAGATTTTACCGGAGTACATTTGCCTTGGAGGAAGCGTTGTTCGGTTTGGAAAACGACGATGAGACAGCGTACCAAGCTGGCATGCGGGACTACCTCTAGCCTTTTACAGCACCCTGTGTGAGCCCTTCCACCAAGTACTTTTGGCAAAACGCAAACAACAGCATCGTCGGGATGACTGACAGCACCGTAGCCGCCGACATCGCTCCCCATTCGATATCGTATTTTTTGATGAAGGCATTCATCGCGACGGGAATCGTTTTGACTGACTCTTCATCAATGAACAGAACCGCCATAATCAGCTCGTTCCAGCATTGAACGAAGGCGAAAATAAATGTGGCGGCAATTCCGGGGAGCATGATCGGGACGATGACGCGAAACAGGGCGCTCAATCGGGAACAGCCGTCCATCATCGCCGCTTCCTCCAAGGCATTGGGTATCCGTTGGAAAAAGCCGGACATGATGATCGTACAAAATGGAATGAGCATGACCGTGTAAATGAGCATCAACGAAAACAGGCTGTTTAAGATGTGCATCTTGGACATCATCATGTACAACGGCGCCATGCCTATGAACATCGGAATCATTTGGGTGACGAGAAATCCGAACATCACCTGACGCTTGCCTGTAAACGAAAAGCGGGCCAACACGTAACCGCCGAGCATCGAGATGAACACGACCATAGCCGAAGCGACCAAGGAAACGAGAAAGCTGTTCCAGATGTACACCTGAAAGTGGGAAATCTGAAAGATCTCCAAGTAGTTGATCAACGTCACCTGCTCCGGCCAATATTGAATCGGGAGCAAAAAGATTTCCTTTTGACCTTTGAGTGACGTAATGATAATCCAATACAGCGGGAAAATCGCAAACGCAAGAAACAAGGTCAAGACAATTGCTCTGCCAGTCCTCCACCCTAGATGTTCACGGTGCATCAGAAGTCCCCTCCCTTCTCTACTTTGGTCGCTTTCACGTAGAAGATGGTGAACAACATCAAAATCACTACGATGATGACACCCACAGCCGACGCTTGCCCGTAGTCTTGTCCAAAGATGACTTTATCGATCATGTAGGTAGCGAATATATGCGTGGAGCCTGCAGGAGCTCCATTCGTCATCGCGTAAATAATGTCCGGGAAATTGAGAATCCAGATGACCCGCAACAGGATCGTCACCAGCATCGCAGGCATGATATACGGCAGTGTCACCCGCCAAAACTGCTGAGTCCGCCCCGCTCCATCCATCGCCGCCGCTTCGTATAGCTCCTCCGGGATCGATTGCAGGGCAGCCAGAATCATGATGGCAAAAAAGGCGATTCCATACCAAATGTTCGCGATAATGACCGCAGCCATCGCCCAAGTGCCATCCGCCAAAAAGGAGATCGGCGCATCGATCAGACCCGTTTTCAAGAGCAAATCGTTAATAACGCCAATCTGGGCATTGAACATCCATCGCCAAATCAGCCCAATCAGAAAGCCGGACATCGCCCACGGGAAAAAGACAAACGCCTGGTATATCCCTCTCCCGCGAAATTTTTTACGCATCAAGAGGGCCAGCATGAATCCAAACAGCAATTGAAAGACAAGGGAGAAAAACACCCAGTAAAAGCTGTTCATGGCAACACGCGGAAAGTCCGGGCTTGTCAGTACGTTCACAAAGTTGTCCAGCCCGATGAACTGAATATTCATCAAATCAAAAAGCGTGTAGTTCTGAAAAGACATGATGATTCCACGCACGAGTGGATAATACGTAAAGACGGAAACAAACAAAATGGCGGGCAAGAGGCACAAAAATATAAAGCGACCCTCTTTGGAGATTCGGAACGATTTCTTCCCTTCCGGCACAACCTGCTTCGTCATCATGACGATGGGTTTTTGTGTGTCCAAGCTACCATCCCCCCACGTCTACTTTCGCTCGGCTTTTTCTTTTGTCCAGTATTGATCCCATTTTTTCAATAAGTCCTCTGCGGTGAGCTGATCGAGCAAAAAGCTCTGAATATCTTTATCCGCCGTGCTTTGCCAAGCTCCCCAGCCTTTGTAGTCCACAGGACGTGAAACATCGAGGAACTTCGTCGGCTGCTGGCTCATCTCAATAAACGGCTGGAAGTAACCCGTCTTGTAAAATTCATCTTCTGCCGCGCTTTTCACGACAGGAATTGTGGAAGTCTTTTTCGCAAAATGAGTGCTCTGTTCGGGATCAGAGAGGAATTCAATCAGCTTCCACGCCTCTTCCTTGTGCTTCGAGTACGAAGTCATTCCCCAGCCCGGTCCTCCGACTACTTGTTGGGCAACACCCGAAGGACCAAGCGGAATCGGAGCAGTTGCCCACGTCCCTTCCTGCATCTTCTCCTTGGCTCCATCAATGACGTCAGGGTCTTGAATCAGCATGGCAGTCGAACCCGCTACAAAGCCCTGGACCATCTCCTGAAAGCCCCAGCTCACAGAATCTTTTGGAGAGGCTTCCTTGTAAAGCTGTTTGTAATACTGCATGGCTTGCAATGATTGTGGGGTGGAGAAGAGCGTGCGTCCATCCTTCATGAAAAAGGCAGAGTCAGGGTCGACCTCTGTCCCGTTGTAGGCCCACATTGTGATCAGCGCGTAATCCCACCCGGTCGCTCCTCCCCGAAAGCTGTACCCGTAGCGGTTTTTGGCAGGGTCCGTCAGCTTTTTGGCTGCGACCAACAGCTCATCCCACGTCTTCGGCACTTCGATCCCTGCTTCCTCAAACCAGTCCGTCCGATAATACAAAACGCGCTGGTACAGTCCATTCGGAATGTAATAAGGAGTTTTGTCCACCCAAGTGGCTCGACGTTTGGCGACGTCAGTCAGCTGATCGTAATTTTGCCATTTGTCTGTGTAGGGCTTCAAATTTTCAATAAAGCCGTTCATCGAAAACTGCTTGGCATTGAATTCGCGTACCTCTAGTACGTCCAGCTCTTCTTTTGCCATCAGCATCTGCGTGATCTTCTGATCCGCTCCTTCAAATGGAGGTGAAATCAGATCGACTTTGATCCCCGGATTCTTCGCTTCAAACTGGGTTAGCATTTCTTTTAACAGCGCAGTTCGTTGTGGGCTAGTAATGCTCTCGACCATTTTTAGCGTGACGCCATTCGCATCTGACGGCGATGCTGAGTCAGAAGTGGCCGCCGGCTGACTACAGCCTACAAGCAATGCTGTCGCCATCGTTAATTGGAGCGCCACAGAAATCCAGGAACGAAATCCCATACACGAACCCCCTCATAATCTTTTTATTAGACAGTTCGTATTATATTAAATTTTCTGAATTATAAGTTTTAATATCTTTACCCATTTTTTCGTTTTCTTTACTCTTTTTTCAATGAGGCTTCCCTGACACTCTTTATTTGACTAACGGGAACAAATACGTTAGCATCTTATATGCTATAGCATATAAACAAAGGGGTTTGGATTCTCTATGGAATTATTCAATCTGACTGGATTTCTTCTTCACCGTACAGATATGAAAATGACGAACTATTTTAAGAAGAGGTTAAAGCAATTGGAGATCACGCCAGAGCAATGGGGCATTCTCAGTGTCATGGATGGAGAAAGAGCGATCACACAAAAGGAACTTTCGGACGCGATTGACCGCGATCAAACCACCGTCGTCAGAATGATTTACTCGCTTGAAAAAAAGGGAATCGTCATTCGCACTTTAAATGACGCGGATCGACGCTCACATAACTTGTTACTGAGTGACAAAGGGATGGAGCTAAAATCAAAGCTTCTACCCGTTGTTACCGAGGCGCATAACCATGTAACGCAAAACCTTACCGATGTAGAGATTGCGGAATTGCATGCTTTGCTCGACAAACTCTATCAAGTCGTAAAAGATGAATAAATAGAGATCAGGTATTTTCTCCATCAAATACATGCTATAGCATACACTTAGTCTGATAATGAATAACGAAAGTGAGGAAGCCATCATGATCCTAATCGTTTTGCAAGTCATTGTAGCGATCTTCTTTATGTTTACAGGTACAAAAATTATTTCCGGTAAAATGGCGAATGAATTTGACCGCTTTGGACTCCCGCCCATCTTTAACTTCTTAACTGGCTTTATCGAGATCATCAGTTCCATTGGCTTGATTATTGGAATATGGTTTTCGATCGCGGCATTATTATCTGGATTGCTTTTAGGCGTGACCATGTTGGTAGCTGCCTTCATTCTACTTGTGATTGCTAGAGATCCTTTTCCGAAAGCAATACCGGCACTCGTTCTTTGCATTCTCTCCTTTTTAATCTCGACGTATCATTATTTAGCCTAGACAGTGGAATCCCAATACAGTCATAACAGCGGCGAGTCGAAGACTTTATGATCATGTCTTCGGTCGCCGCTGCTTCATTTATGGAGTCAGCCTAGAACTTGTCTTCGCTCCTACAGAGCATCCTCAGCCCCATAAGAACCGCCCATGCTTGTTGCTGTTTTTTGAAAAAGAAGCGCAGGGGTTGACCATTTTGTACATCGATCAGCGTATCGTGGCTACTGGCTCGTAACGCATACTCCATACCAGCTACCTCTGCTACAGGAGCATTATCTCGAAGGAAGAGTCGCAATCTTCCGCCTTCCCCTGACGTGTACGTCCCGACGAGTTTCTGTAGCTCTTCTCTCGTTGGCGTATAGAGCAGGGCTTCGTCTTCTTTGTGTGCAAGCGATAAACCAAGGGCAGCATTCACGGCAGCCAACCAGACGTTTCGGATTGGCACGTTTTCCAGGTTGGAAAGAACAGTGACGACTAGCCCTTTTTCCGGAACGAAGCCAAAGTTCGACGACACTCCGGGCTGACCTCCCCCATGCTCCACTAGCGTTATTCCTGCATAACCGGGGGTTGTTTTGAGCGCATAGCCATACCAGGCATCTTTTGTCAGTCGATGAACCGGCTGCCACATGGCTCTAAGCAAGGCTCCATCTACTACCTGCTGCTCTTTATAACGCCCGGCATTGATATAGAGCTGACCGTATTTCAGCAAATCGACGACATTCGAGCGAATGCCTCCCCCCACTTCATAATTGCCGAGTGTGGGCCATGGTACCTTTTTCAGTTGCTGCTCCTCCCCTTTGATATAAGGGACGGAGACATCCGCAAAGCGAACGACTTCTTCTAGGTTATAGGTCGAGCGATTCATTTCCAGCGGCACTAGCAGGCGTTCTGTTACATAGGTACGGTAGCGCTGCCCAGTGATACGCTCGATAATGGCTCCCAGCAGAAGAAACATGTCGTTACTGTAACTGATATACTCACCTGGTATACCAAGGGGGGCAAATTGGACTTCGTTCAAATAGGCAATATGCTCGGGGAGTTTCGTCAGTTCTTCACGGCGCTGCAGTGGTGGAACCCCTGAAGTATGAGAGAGCAAATGGTGGATCGTGATTTTGTCAGTATGTATGTACCCCTTTACTTGTAAATCAGGCAAGTAGCTGCGAATCGGGTCGTCAACAGACAGCTTAGCTTCTGCCACGAGCTGCATGATGGCGGCAGCGGTAAACGATTTGGTAACCGACGCGATGCCGAAAATGGTCCCGGGTGTTACGGGCTGATTCGTTCCCAGATCGATGACACCAAAGCCTTTTTGATAGATGGTCTCACCATTCATGGAGATGCCAAGGGAGAGCCCCGGCACCTTTTCCTTCTCCATGAACTGTTGCACAAATGCTTCCAGAGCTGAAACGCTTGTGTGGTTCATTCCATTCAACATGCCCTTGGAACACTCCTTTTCACGCTTACTTCCCGCGCTACTTTCATTTGACTCATTGATTTACCCCCACTTTAAAGAACACCCTTTCATCAAATGTCATCCCAAGATAGCTGTACTTTATATTCACTCTGTTTATTGCTTCATGATGAATGAGACTAAGTCCATACATTTCATCGCTTTTTGTAGCTGTGCCAGCTTTTATCGCTATATCCTCTATATTCTGAAATCCATACGGTTTGGAGTCCGGATTATCATAATCATCCGTTATGATGAAGCCTTGTAAAGCATTACTAACCTGCACTTTTGTCTCTGATGGTTTTTCATCGTTATTCACGGAAACATCTATGATTTTCACTTCACCAAAGCCCTTATTACCCATTCCCACAACAACAGATTTATGATCATTGCTTGAAGCTAGGGTACCAATATCCAATGGAGGATTCCCTTTCACAAGGGAATAAAACCCTCCTACAACTATTGCTGTAAGTAGTATAGAAATCCACAGTTTCTTCTTCAATTTCCCCATCCTTATTCGTTGTTTTTCCATGTGCTATTGAATAATATATTTTGGTAAATTCGAAAAGAAATAGCCGATATCCTGCACTTTGGCAGAAATATCGGCTGTCCGTTCCCTTAGGAATTAGGATTGAACAAACTCGATCAGCTTCTTATTAAAATCATCCGCCTGACAAATCGGCAAGCCGTGTCCACTGTTATCAAACGGAAACAGCTTTGACCCTTTGATTTGCTGCTGGGTGAGCTCGGCGCTTTTGAATGGAATCAGTTGATCGTGAATCCCATGAAAGATTCCGGTTGGCACCCTGATTTGGCTCAAGTCATTGATTACATTCTCTCTCGCTGCTGCTTGCATGATTTTGATGAGCGCATAGGAAGCGGAGTCCAGCCCCATTTTGACAAACCACTGGAGCGTAGCAGTCCCTAAATTTCGATTGAAAAACTGTAATGAAACCGTGTTTAATAACTCAGGCATATTGGCGTACATCTGACTGATCAACCCCTCCGCTTGCTCCTTCGAGACGCCGTATGGAGAACCCGGCATTTTCACAAAGGACGGAGAAACCGCATCCACCAACGCTAATTTGGAAATATGACGCCCTTCATACCGAGACATATACCGAATCGAAATGGCTCCGCCCACCGAAAAGCCTAGCAAGAAAGCATCCCTTATCTGTAATGCTTCCAAAACAACATAGATGTCATCTGCCAAGCGATCATACGTATAGCCGCTCCATGGTTTGTCCGATTGGCCGTTCCATGGCAACACAACGGAACCCATGCTGGGGAAGTACATTGAATTGGTAGGAAAACATGTTATGGTTGAGCGGCCACCCGTGAACGAAAAAAATCGTTTT
This sequence comes from Brevibacillus sp. MER 51, assembly GCF_023714195.1. Lineage (NCBI taxonomy): Bacteria > Bacillati > Bacillota > Bacilli > Caryophanales > Paenibacillaceae > Brevibacillus > Brevibacillus sp. MER 51. The sequence goes on from NZ_JAMAUS010000020.1 coordinate 45,287, forward strand.
GCTATTCGGACCAGGATTGAGGTCTTCAACGAAAATTGTGACACCCTTTTCGACTTCAATGTACATACCCTACCTCCTGTTTCACACCATGCGCCTCTTTACACTCAAGGTATGTCACCAGTTGTAGGGTTATGTTATTACTCTCCTAAGCCTTGACTTGAATACGCATGAACGATGCGTCCTTTTCTTCCCGTAGTTGTGACTGCTTGCGCAAGAGAATGGTAGATCGCTTCCTCTGTCGCTTCCGCCGCAGCAGCAAACAGCTCGTTCATGATCGGGTGATCCTCGCGTAGTTGTACGCGCGTTTCCGCAATGGCTGTTGTCTGATGTGGAATCTTTTGGGCTGTGGAAAAAGCGATGACGATGTCGCCGCTCCCGTGCCCAAAATGGCTCCCTGTGCGTCCCAAGCCGATTCCTGCGCGCTTGGCTACCCGAAGCAGTTGTCGATCACTGAGCGGCGCATCTGTCGCCAGTACGATGATGATGGAGCCATCCTCGGACTTCTCCACTGCGTTTTCATTGCTTATGCAGCTTGTGAACAGATTTGCTCCCAAGAAATCATTCTTGTTGCCAAAGTTACTGAGTACCAAAGCCCCCAATGTAAACGTCTGCTCTTCAGCCGCCACGATACGAGAAGACGAGCCGATACCACCTTTATAGCCAAAGGCAACCATCCCCGTCCCTGCCCCGACAGCTCCCTCTTCTACAGCCCGGTCCGTTGCGTTCTGAATCGCTTCCCTAGCATCCTCTGGACGCACGACACAGCGGCGAATGGAATTGAGATGACCATCGTTGCATTCGCCCACGACAATGTTGATCGTCCCCGTCGTGTCCCCGATTTCTTCGTTTGTATCCAGCATGTATTGCAGAGTCCCTTGCGCAACCGCGGGAACGGAAAACGTATTGGTGAGCATGATCGGCGATTCCAACACCCCCAGCTCATTTACCTGCACGAGTCCCGTCGTTTTGCCGAAGCCATTGATCACATAGCTGGCTGCGGTTACCTTTTCGCGAAACAAGCTGCCGCCATGTGGCAAAATGGCTGTCACACCGGTGCATGCATAGTCCCCGTTGTCTAGCTCACGCTGGATCGTCACATGTCCGACTCGGACTCCGGCTACATCCGTAATGTCATTTTTCTCACCGACCGGCAGCCTCCCGATTGTCGCACCGAATCGCCGAATTTTTTTCGTCATGCCTTCCATTCCTTTCCTTTCGTAAGGCTGTGCCGATCGCTTACACCGGACGATTGCGAAGAAAGTTCTCATAGGCAAACCCGCGCACTTCTTCTTCCTTATAATGCTTGAGCAGCTCGTTGATCAAGTTTTGACTCTGTCCCGCATGCTCCAAGCCCACAACCTTTGCGGTAATGCCGTCGAAGTCAGAGCCGAGCCCGATATGACGCACGCCACCGAGTGAACAAAAATGATCGATGTGTTTGATCAGATCATCAATCGTTGTTGGTGTCGTTTCCTTGATAAACTGGGTGCAGTAGACGACATGTACATTCGCGCCTTTGGCAAATAACGCTTTTGCCTGTTCATCCGTCAGATTGCGTGGATGGTCGCAGATCGCTCGTGCATTTGAATGACTCGCGATCGGGTATGTAGCGAGCTCAATCGTATCCCAGAAGCTGCTCTCCCCCAGATGTGAGACGTCCGTGAGCATTTTATGCTCATTGTGGAACTGAATGATTTCCTTGCCAAAGGTCGTCAGTCCGGCATTCCTCGGTTCAAGCGCTCCATCTGCAGCGAGATTTGCGAAGTTCCAGGTGAGACCTACAGAGCGAACCCCCAGCTGATAAAAAATATGCAGCTTCTTCAAATCGTTGCTGATTGGCTCTACCCCTTCCAACGTTAGCAACGCTCCGATCTCTCCCTCTTGCAAACGGTCGATATCGCTCCAATCACGGATTTGTTTCATTTCCGGATGTTTTCCGAGAACCTCTGTATAAAAGTAATGAATTTGATCCAAAGCTTTTTGAAAACGTTGCTCCGTGGACAATTCAGGTGATGTCCAGATCGCATAACACTGCAGTTTTACCCCGCCATCGTGTAGCCGGTTCCTGTTGACGTCCAGCTCGTCTGCATCCGCAAAGGACAGAGCCCCATTTTTCTCCCAAATTTTCAGAAGCGCATCACAGTGCAAATCGATAATCGGCATCTTGGCCATCTGTATCCATCCCTTGTCCTAATTTCCTTTGAGAACACTACCTATTCTGTTAATTTTAAGGTAATGTATTTTGAAGAGCGAATCCAATAAATTATTGCAATAAGTCCCTTAAGAAAACATTATCGAGGCATGTTCGAGGAGGAACAGCCGCGTTTTTGCGGAAAGTTTAAACATGGTCGCTTTCACACTGTGAAGCACGTAAACTTTCTCGTACGATTTAAAAATTCACATAATGGAGCCACTACTCATGAATATGGAGCAAATAGAAGCATTCATCTTTGTCGCTCTGACCGGGAGCTTCAGCAAAACGGCTGATTTGCTCTATCTGTCACAGCCCACGGTCAGCATGCGGATCAAGGCACTCGAGACGACTATGGGCTGTAAGCTGTTTCAACGTACGGGTCATACGATTTCTCTTACAAAAGAAGGCGATCTGTTCCTTCCCTATGCGAAAAACATCATGCACATGCTGCAGGAGGGACAGCAAGCGATTCAGCGATCGCAAGGCGATGTAGAGGGAGAATTGACCATCTCTACCGTTTTTGTCTCCGCCTTTTACATTTTGCCTGACCTCGTTCAGCAATTCCAGCAGCTGTACCCAAAAATCAAGCTGACGATCCTCACCGGGCATTCCCATCAGGTGCTCGATATGGTGCTGAACCACGAGGTATCATTCGGAATTGCTCGTGCCGTTACCCATCCACAGATTAACCGGATTCAGCTGATGCCGGATGACATGGTCTTAGCGATTTATCCCGACCATCCGTTTGGATTTCGCCATCAGGTTTCCATAGAAGAAGTCGCACGTGAACGACTGATCTTGTTCAATCGGGGCTCGCTCGACTGGAAGCTGATCAATAACGCGTTTAGCCATTTTCAGCTACAAAACAATGTCGTCATGGAGGCTGACAACATCGAGGTCGTGAAACGGATGGTCAAACAACGGCTGGGCATCGCCTTTTTGCCTCGGTTTGCTATCTCCAAAGACTTGGACGAAGGAGAGCTGCAGGAAGTAGACGTCTTGAATCTGCCGCAAATCAACAGGAACTTCGAGCTGATTTACCTCAAGGATACTCCTGTTCACGGGATTATGCGTACGTTTATCGACTTTTTGATGCAGAGCAAAGCATTGCAGCAGTAGCGGGAGATCTGCGCAGAAACCCGAAATGCTGGACGACCCTTGATCACTGCATTCTATTCATTCAAATCCCCTGGAGGTGATTTCCCATGTCGTCTCATCTATTCCAGCACTCAGCCCAAGCATCTACTATGCAGCAGCCCGTCCCAAAAAACATGCCCCCACCTTCTGCATCCCTCAAGCACGATAGCCCGTCACACCTTATCCAGCTGCAGAAGTCGATTGGAAATCGTGCACTGATTCAGTTAATGAAATCACAGAGACAAGGAATCGCGCATAACAAACAGCCTATCCAACGCTTTAAGGACGAGGATGAGTATAATACGAAGCGTCGAGTAAACGCAGAAACAGCTAGAAGCGAAGCTTTTCAAAATGATGAGATGCAAATGGATCATACCATCTCACAGCATTCCCTTATCACCTTCAGCGAGTTATTAGGAGAAATCCAGCAATTGCCGAATAAGACATTTAAGGCAGCCAAGCAATCCTTCGCTACTCTTATCAACGAAATAAAAATGGTGTCCGATAACGAGGAAAAATGCACAAGGATTCAATTGGTGAATTTCTATAAAAACTTGGTGCCTGGTTTTAAAGAAACGACTGGGAATCCCGGTTCAAAATTCGATCCACAAATTGAGATGGTAGACATGGATGACGAGTCGACAATCATCGCCCGTGAAAAGGCAGTCTCAGCGAAACTAAGAGAAATCGATTCATATATACGTAAGCTCTACCATTTGACCCCGCTGTTTCCCAATACGAAAAAACATGAAGATCTGGCCAAACAAATGGATGAAGTGCTTTCCAAAGTAATGAATGACATTACGACATGCTTGAAGAAAGTACGTGAGGATTTTTCAGAGGAGCCAAGCTATGATGAAACCATCTGGTACAAATCTGAAACGAAAAATGTGAAGCGTGTACCTGCAGAATGGCTAAAAACGGGAGCAGGCAAGTTAGAGGATTTGGGCTCAAAGCAACATTTATTAGGGTATGAAAAAGACAAAACAGCGAAATCAAACACGCAAGACGCACAAGATTCTTTCAAGGAAGTGACCTTTACCTGGGATTACCAGCTAACCGAATTTGATAAAAAAATCAAAGTGAATGTGGTCATTTCGGAAAAATGCTGGAAGCACATTTACGCTCGACATAAGCTGGAATACTTTGCGGGCGATGTGCAGGCGATCAATACATTTTGGAAGGACGATCCACATGAAAAAATTACCCAAGAGCTCCTAGAGCCCGAGATCAACCTTCTCATCGAAAGATCGAAACTTCAATTACGTGTTTTGCAAGAAGGGGATAAAGATCCGATAAACGAAACAGCACACCATTTGTTTTTCCAAGGAAAAATGGAAGTGGTGGAGGAAGTGCAAACCATCACCGAACCTGTAGCGAACTCTCAACCAGTAAACAAAAGTAGAAACAAAAAGAGGAATCAACAGAAAAAGGTCCCCAAGCCCCCCATTAAAAGTATCCACATCACATTGGAATCCGTTGCACCGGAAAGCCCCGAGCTAGCCTACGCAGTTGAACCCACTCTTCTGCAGAATGAATATCACCACAAACGAGGGTTACAGAGACTATTTCCCCCGAAACAAGGAAGCGAGAGTGTCGAAGAAAAGTAGCAATTGAAAAAGCATCGCATCAGTCTAACCTCGTGGGTTCTGTTGCGCTGCTTTTTTGTTTGAGAGGCCCTTCGTCTCACTCATGCTGTTTTCGGAGCTCGCCATTTCGTACGAATGATCATCTCCGCCGTCACGACAAGTCCAATCATGGCGACATAAACACTGATTGTGTAGCTGAGCTCATACGGCAACCCTACTCCCTTCTCTAGGATCAGCTTCACGAGATGAATCAGCATGTTCGTGAACAAGAAGACGAAACTCCGGACCATCCATTCCTTATGCTTTATGACTTGACCCTTTTTAATTTTGACGAGCGCCGTAATGGTGATGGCCGGCCAAATGATGTTCAACAGGTGGAAGGGCCAACTCGCCACTTTACCGCCCGTTACATAAGGAGCCATATAACCGGATGTAACTACTACAACCAACACACTAAACAGATAAACATAGCCTGTTACTTTATGTAGCTTGCGGTTCTGGGCGAGCAGCTTGTCCGAAAAGTTAGCCACCCCACAGACCAGGGCAATCAGGGCGAAAAACAAATGGACATACATGACCGTAAGCCAGATCGATGTGTTCATTCGCTCTTTGTTGTAAGCAGATTTGTGACTGAGAAAGCCTTTCGCTTCTGGATCGATGATAAAGTTTTGCACGAGTGCATACGTGATGGCTATACAAGCGACGAAAATGACAATCGAATACGGTTTGATACGGTTCACCTGTCACACAACCCTTTGTTCGATTTTAGAGACCGAACGGTTCGGTCTCTTTTTGATTTTACATGATTGCCTTCTTTCGTACACAAGAGAAATGTTACAATAACTTGGACGAATATAGACCGTGTTGGCCGGAATGAAAGGACTATCGCGATGCGAAAAGGCGAAAAAACAAAGCTGCATATTATCCAGAAGTCAGCAGAGCTGTTTAATCAAAACGGATATACAGGAACCTCCATGCAAGACATCATGGATGCCACGGGACTTACCAAAGGTGCCCTCTACAGAGGCTTTGCCAGTAAAGATGAAATAGCAATAGAGGCCTTCAAATATGCGGGGGAAGTGTTACAGGAACATTTTGCGGCTGCGCTAGAAAAACAGGACACGGCCACTGCAAAAATCGTAGCCATGGCAACGGTGTATTCTGATGCGGTAAACAATCCCCCGCTCCAAGGTGGCTGCCCGCTTCTCAACACAGCCGTCGAAAGTGACCATTCGTTCCCTGTTCTTCGCGATTATGCTGTCACCGCTTACCAAGAGGTCGTTTCGTTCATGCAGGGATTGCTGGAAGAAGGAATTGCCCAGGGAGAATTTCGTTCTGACATGGACGCAGAAGCCATCGCTTCGTTTATCTTTTCTTCCATTGAAGGAGCCATCATGGCAAGCAGACTCACCCGGGATAACAAGCATGTCCATTTTGCCATCAAGCATATAGAGCAGCTTTTACAGACATACAAGCCCTAGCAAAAAGAAAAGAGCAGTCGGAGGGGATGTGCTCCCCCTGCCTACCTGCTCTTTTTTCGTGGACTAATTTCTATTTGATGTAGTGTACTTTTTCATGTCCGAGTAATGCTTCCAACACCTGCTGTACTTTCACACCTGTCTCAAACGTAACCAGTCTGGCATCCCCACCGTTCATCGCAACGGACAGCTCATCCAACAACAGGGTGAGACGGTCTTGCTGTGGAACTTCAGCCGGAACGAGCGCTTCGCCGTATCCACCCACAAGCAGATTACTCCAGTTCACGACGCTCAACGTCCCTTTTGACCCGTACACGCGATAATCCAAATGCTCCTCGTGCGCGATACCCGCCAAGCCATTGATCGTAACCGGGGTACCATCTGTCAGACGCAGGAAGGCCGATACACCAGTCTCGCATAGCGCAGGATCTGCTGGATAGTCTACCTCTGAGCGAACTACATGCAGGTCTCCGAAGAGCGCGTAAGTCAGGTGAGTGAAATGAGGGAGCACTTCACGGATGAAACCGCCTTGCTCACGACCAGCCAGCCAGGGTGTTTGCTGCCATGGACGCGGCCACTGGTGGAAATGCGTCAGGATATCGATACGGCGGACATCTCCGATTTCTCTGAGTCTGCGGGAGATCTCAGGAAAAACACCTTGATAGTAGAGCGGGAAGTTCATCGCATGGACAACCCCTGCGTCATTTGCTGCTTCCAACATTTCTTGCGCTTCTGTCAATGAATTAGCCAATGGCTTTTCGCAGAGCAAATGCTTTTTATGCGCCAGTACATCCAAGGCAATCGCATGATGGAACTTGGGAGGAACCGCCAAATAGATGACGTCCAGTTCTACCTTTTTCAATAGTTCCTTATAATCTGTGTACCAAGGCACATCGCCGGACTTTTGCGCGGCTTCCTGTGCTCTTTCCGAAGATACATCACTGACTGCGGCTACTCGAAATTTTTCGTGGGTACGGATCGCGTTCATCATGCGCTCGCCCATAACGCCTGCGCCAATAACTCCAACGTTCCATTTCACTTGGTCCATCTGCATTTCCTCACTTCCTGGTGAAGGTTCGTCTTCGTGCCCCTACCCCTTTCTCCATTGATCTGAACATTCCTTCTGAAAAGCTCAGATTGTCAGCTGCTTCTGCGCTTCCTTTTTTACCCGCTTTTTCTCCTTCTGGATGGCTATGACTGTATAGAGAGAAGGAACAACAATCAGCGTAAGTAGCATCGAGAACAGTAAGCCAGAAATGATCGTAATGGCGAGCGGCTGAAACAGCACGCTTCCCGTAATCGCCATCGGTGACAGACCGGCTACTGCGGCAAAGGTCGTCAGTAAAATCGGGCGCAACCTTGCTTTCCCCGCCCTGATGACTGCATCGTTCAGAGAGACGCCTTGATGCCTCGCTTCCTCAATAAACTCGATTAGTACGATCCCGTTGCGAACGACGATACCCGCCAATGCGATAAAGCCTGCTACTGTCATGAATCCAATCGGTGTGGAAGTGATAAATAGCCCGATCAAGCTGCCCGCGATGGCGAGGTAGACTGTACTCATGACCAAGACAGGAATAGACAACGAGTTAAACTGCAGCACGATCAGCAAAAAGATGAGAAAGACCGCCACAATCGCAAGCACACCCAAATCGAGCAAAACTTCCGACTCCTCCTCTGTTTCACCTGTTACATTCCAGCCATACCCGTCTGGCAATTCCAATTGCTCCATTTTCGCTGTTATTTCGCTCATCACGTCTGCAGCCGTCCGATCTCGGACATCACTCGTGATCGTGACACTACGGGACATATTGTAACGAGGAATACTCTGCATCGATAAATCCGGCTTCATTTCTGCAATTTGCGAAACCGGAATAAGCTGCCCACGTGCATTCGGAACCGTGAGTTGCGCGAAGACTTGCTCTGTCGTCATTCCCGGCTGATCGGCTACCAGCGTAATATCGATCAAGTTTCTCCCATTGTCAAATTGTCCCATTGGAATGCCTTGGCTGATCAAACGCAACGTTCTGGTCAAATCCGCTTCGTTGATCAGCTCCTTGTCCATCTTTTCTCGATTCACATGGAATTGAAGGGAGTACTGTTCATTTCCGAGCGTGTCGTTGATGTTGTACGTTCCTTTTGACTCCATGATGAGCTGCTTGATTTGCTCAGAGATCGCGTACAGCTGTTGCAGATCATCCCCATACACCCGAATTCCAACCGGGTTACCAGAATACATCCCCGCCTTTACGCTGTACGGAATGATGTTGGCTTCTGGATACATCCTCTTAAACTGCTCCGACCACGGCGCCAGCACCTTTCGCGCATCCATTTTGTGATTGTCAAAGGTAACGATCAATTGCGCTACATGTTCACCTGTACCAACCGGCGGTGCTGAGGGCATCATCTGTGGCGCATTGCCACCTACGAAAGATGCAACCTTTTGAATGTGTGCCTGTTTCGCGATCCATTTGGAAACACCCAGGGCAATTCGATCCGTTTCCTGTAAATTGCCGCCAATCGGCGTCGTTATATTCACAACCATCTGTGGCCTGTCATCATCAGGGAAAAGCTGAACAGGAACAACCGCAGCGAGTCCGTAGATAGCAGTGGCAATCAGTACTCCGCTCACTCCTGTTTTCAGCGGATGTTTCAACATGGCTTTCAGAACACGATCGCCATACCAATTCGTCAATGCATCGATTTGTTTGCCTAATAAGCCCGCTGGCTTACGGTAGTCCGTCTCTGCTTTGCTCCGTTTCTTGTTCCTTCGCTCGTTCCATTCCCGGTAAATCGGAATGATCGTAAGTGACATGAACATCGAGGCCGCCATCGTAAAAATGATAATGAGCGGTACCGGAAAAATAAACTGACCAGCATCACCAGGCAGAAACATGATCGGCCCAAACGCAGAGATGGTAGCAAGGGTAGCAGTGACAATGGAGATGGCCACTTCCTTCGTCCCGGCTACAGCAGCCGTGTACGGATCCTCGCCCAAAACAGATAATCTGCGCTCGATGTTGTCATTTACCACCACTGCATCGTCTACCAAAATACCGAGAACAATGATGAGCCCGAATACGGTCATTTGATTGAGCGTAATGCCAAAGAAGGGCAGAATCACCATCCCAGCTGCCAAAGAGATGGGGATCGCCAATGCAACCATCAAGGATGTCGTTACATTCAAACCAAGGATGCAAATAAAAAGTACGGCTATGATCGCAATGATCATTTCCAGATACAATTCGGAAAAAATACTGTCGATTCGATCCACTTGCAAAAACACAGGCTCTTTTTTCGCCCACGCCGGGAGACTCTTTTCCAACGTGGCAAGCCTCGTATCCACCGCTTTTTGCACAGCTGGAACATCGCTTCCCAGCTCAGCGTTGATGCTAATGGTCGCAGCAGGCTTCCCGTTGTAATAGGTTCGATACTCCACCCGTTTGGTACTGTCGGAAATGGTGGCAATATCCTTCAAATAGACGGGCATTCCTTCCTGCGTACGTGTCACGACTACCTTTTCAAAAGTCGCTACTTCATAGCTGACTGGTAATGTGAGCTGATATTTTCGCGTATCAATATTGACATCACCTAGGGGTGTTGTTTCGTTTTTCGTTTGGACAGCATGGATGACTTGCGCCCAGGAAATGCCGTATTGTTGCAGCTTCTGTGCATCGACCGCGACCTTTACTTCCTGCTCCGGCAATCCTTGGATCGAAACATCGGATACGCCTGGCACGGTTCGAAGCTGATCCTTCCATAGATCAAGCATATCGCGTAATTGGAGGATTTCTTCAAAAGAGTTGGCTGTGATTTGAAAGGTCTGGATGAAAGTCCGGCTCATGTCATCATTGATGATGGGCTGCTCTGCTTCATCGGGTAAATCGGCCTCGGCATCCTTTACCTTTTTCCGTACATCTTCAAACACCGTTTTTGGTTCAACGTCATTCTCTGTTCGCACGTTGATAATGGATACACCTGATCGGGACTCCGAACTAATGGATTTGACTCCTTGCACCTCGTTGATTTTTTCTTCCAGCTTCTTCGTGACTGTCTGCTCCACCTTTTCAGGAGTCGCTCCCGGATACACGGTGGTAATGGTAGCCATGCTGACGATAATGTCTGGTTGCTCTTGCTTCGGAAGCGTAACTGAGATGAACATACCAATCAGCACGAGCATCGAAAAGAAAACGAGGGTGATTTTGCGCTTGTTGATGAAAAACTCGATCATGGCTGATTGCCTCCTTTCACGGTGACAGAGTCCCCGCCAAGCAAACGATCAGCACCTTTCGTAATCAACATGTCGCCTGCTTGCAAGCCAGCAGTAATTTCCAAATGATTGTCAACATACTGGCCAATCGTGACAGTGGTCTTGATCGCTTTTCCATCCGCTAGCAAAAAAACGTAAGGCTCAGAACCACGGCTAAAAACGGTTTTGGCAGGGACAAAAATGCCTTTCTTTTGAGACAAGGTTCGCTTTGCGCTGATGACTTGCCCTGCAAACCAATCTTTTTTGGTGTTATCAATGACGACTTCCACGCTAATCGTGCCCGTCTGCTCGTTCGTCGCCGGATAAATCGTCGTAACCTTTCCGATTCGTTTGTCTTCATACAAACGAATCTCGACCTCATCTCCCACCTTCCACGCTGAGATGTCCTTGTCCGGTACAGGCAAGACTGTTTTCAACTGTTGGATGTTGCCGATTCGATAGACAGGAGCCCCTGAACTTGCGAGTTGCCCAACATCAGCCATTTTCGCTAGCACTGTTCCTTGAATAGGTGCTTTCACTTCCGTTTTTGCCAAAGTAGCTGCAGCCTGATCGCGAGTGACCATCGCCCCTTGGTAGCTGGCATTTGTCGCGCTGATATCCTCAGTCCGAGCGCCTTCTATCACTAGCGAATACGTCTCTTGCGCTTCTGCATAATCTTTATCTGCTAGTTCAAAGGCATTCTTGGCATTTTCAAATTCGGTTTCGGAGATCGCCCCATTTTTATAGAGCTGTTCCATGCGCTGATAGTCTTTCTGTGCTTGATCCCGAGAGATTTTCTTCGCTTCGACCGCTACTTTCGCTTGCTGAACTTCTTGTTCCCGGGCTCCGTTTTTTACTTTGGAAAGCTCGGCGCTCGCACCATGCATCTCAGCGTTTGCCAATGCCAACTGGAGAGAGTAGTCTGTAGCATTGAGGCGGGCGAGCACTTCTCCCTTCTTGACAACATCTCCTTCTTTGTATGGCAATGATTTGATTTCCCCGGCTACTTCAAAAGAAACAGTCGTCTCTTCGATAGGCGCAAGTGTCCCTGACAGTTCACTGCTCGATCGGAAGCTTTTCAGCTCGACCGGCTCCGCTTCCACAATTTTGGCCTCGGCTTGGACTTCGCTTTCCGTTAACTGCTTCATCTGATTGCAAGCCGTCCCAATCACTGCAAGGGAGATGATCAGCAACATCCCCACCACTTTTCTTCCCGTCTTATTCATGTAGGCCTCACTCCTATTGCTTTATAGAAAAGTATCCCGGAATGAATATTCATTCCGAATTGTTCAAAAGAAGGATCAGAATTAATGAATTCTGATCGCATCCCAGCAAGCTTCCTCTACACCGGCAAGCAATTCCGGGGTTTCTTCGATTTCGCCAGCCTTGATGCACTTGTTCAATGCGATGAATGCCCCGTCCATAATCGCAATCAATGCATCCGCTGGCAATGGACGGATAACCTTATTTTTTTGTCCCCGTTCAATGAATTCGCATAAAAATGTTCGCAGCTTCATGTATGCTTCGCGGCTGGCTTCGTCCAGGTAGTGACCGTTTGTATGGGAATCCAGAAACAGCAAGGCGTTCAAATTCTTTTTGGCGTAGCGAATCACCTGATTCGCAATATGCCGAAATTGCTCACGTAAGTCATCAGATGTGCGAGGATAACCATCATTGATTGTCTCAAGCAGCTCCCCCACACATTCTTGAAACAGCGTATTGACGAGCGCTTCTTTGTTTTCGAAATAACGATAGATGGTACCTGCACCGACCCCTGCCTTTTCGGAGATCATCGGAACGGTCGTCCCATCAAAACCGCGATCTACAAACAAATCGAGCGCTGCATCCAAGATTAATTCGCGCTTGGTTTCAGACAAGTTCATGACCCCTCTCGTGCGGAATGAATTTTCATTCTGGAAGAAATTATAGTATACATATTGCTGGGGTGTCAAATAGCACTTGCTTGGATTACCTGTTGGCTGGAGATTTTTGGTTGCGGGCGATTATGAGGATGTTTGGTTTGACCCAGAATTATTACAAAACAGCTAGAGAACCGGTGTAGTAACCATGTTCCCTAGCTGTTTCTTTATCCAACTGCTTCGTTACCCAATGTGCAAGCCAAATGTTCTGTCACCGAACGAAACTTTCTCCCTATCTGCTATTTTCGCAAACGTCACATCCGAAACGAGTACACTTTCACGCAAAACATGATCAAAACGCTCCAATGCTACTCGTAGCTCATCGTCTACATCCAGTGTGAGCTGGACACGTTTATCGATGGGTAAATCCAGCTTTTTGCGTGCATCCTGTATGACACGGATGACTTCACGAACCAAGCCTTCTTGCTCAAGCTCTTCTGTCAGTGTCGTATTCAGTGCCACATGGAGCTGATAGCCGGATGCAGAAGAGAAGCCTTGCTTCCCTTGCTTTTCCACGAGCAGCTCATCTAGCGTAATCCGCATACTCTCGCCTGCGACCTCCACATCCAAGTAGCCATTGTCCACTGCCTTCTGTGTATCGGCTGCGTCCAATTCTTTTAGATACCCTTGGATGGGCCCAACGAGCTTGCCGTATTTTTTCCCGGCTACCTGCAGGTTGAGCTTGAAATGATACGTCACGAAGCTGCTGTCGCTTTGCTCTACCCGAATGTTTTTGACATTGATCTCGTCTTGGATAATGCCAGCAAATCGCTCGAGGTTAAATGGCTGCTCCATCGTTACGATCAGCTCGGACAGAGGCTGTCTGGTCTTGAGTCCAGTTTCGTTGCGAACATTTCGCGCCAGCTCCACGATATGTCGAGCCGTTTCCATGTCCCGCTCAAGGGTTTCGTCGATTGCTTCTGTGTTCACTTTCGGATAGTCAGTCAAATGAACACTGCCCTCTCCTCCCAGATTGCCATACATATCTTCTGCGATCAGCGGCGCGTATGGTGCGATCATCTTCGCCAGCGTCAGTAACACTTCCCGCAGGGTCTGGTAAGCAGATACTTTGTCAGGCGTCATCCCGCTACTCCAGAAACGATCCCGCGAACGGCGGATGTACCAGTTGCTCAACTCGTCGATGAACGTTTCGATATGCCCTGCCGGATTCATGAAATCGTAGGTTTCCAGACCTTTTACCACGTGCTGCAAGGTGGTATTCAAGCGGGAAAATATCCAACGATCCAGCTTGTTCACAGATGGTTGCGTTGGATGCTCTTCTGGCTTGAATGCATCGATCAAGGCGTATAACGAATAAAAATCATGCGTGTTATGGATCTTATCGATCACTTTGTACTTCGCCTCGGCGACGATTCGCTTCGAGAACCGCTTGCTACTCCACGGCGCACTGTCAGACAAAAGCGCCCACCGGAACGCATCTGCACCGAACTCCTCGATTACCTCCCACGGATCGATCCCGTTTCCTTTGCTTTTGGACATCTTCTGACCGTGTTCATCCAAAACGTGACCGGTAGAGATGACCGCCTTGTAGGGTGCTTTTCCGTTATACAGGGTAGAGACTGCCAACAAGCTGAAGAACCAACCCCGTGTCTGGTCGATTCCCTCCGAAATGATGTCGGCAGGGTACTGCTCCTCGAATACCTTTTCGTCTCCGAATGGATGATGGTACTGAGCAAACGGCATCGAACCGCTGTCGAACCACACATCGATGACCTCAGGTGTCCGCTCCATCGTACCGCCGCAAGAGCAGCGCAGCTTCACCTCATCCACAAACGGCTTGTGCAGCTCCAGCTTTTCGTCGATTGGTGCCACAGATTTCTCACGCAACTCTTTTACACTGCCTGGCGCATATTCGCTGCCACAATCCTGACAAAGCCATAGATTGAGCGGCGTCCCCCAATACCGATTGCGGCTAATATTCCAGTCTACAAGCTCTTCGAGGAATTTCCCGAAGCGCCCTTCGCGTAAGTGACCCGGATACCAGTCGATCTTGCTGTTGTTTTCGATTAGCTGATCCTTGATCGCTGTCGTTTTGATGAACCAGCTCTCCATTGCGTAGTAGAGCAGTGGTGATTTACACCGCCAGCAAAACGGATAGCTATGCTCGTAGCGCTCCTTGGAAAACAGCAGACCGCGATGCGACAAGTCTTTGACGATATCGACGTCGCAGTCCTTCACGAAGCGACCTGCGAAATCCGAGATTTGATCGGTATAGCGACCAGCCAAATTCACGACGTTCACGAAATCAAGCCCATGCTGACGGGTCGTGCGATAGTCATCCTCCCCGTGCGCTGGAGCAGTATGCACGATACCCGTTCCGCTCGTATCACTGACATAGTCTGCATCGACGACGATATGCCCATGGTTTACCTGGATATAGCCAAAAGGCGGCTCATACGGGGTTCCGACCCATTCTGCGCCTTTGTGCGTGGACAAAACCTCGTAGTCTTCCTTGAAGACTTTCTCCGCGAGATTTTTTGCTACAATGTACACTTCTTCCTTGTGCCTCACCCGCACGTAATCGAGCTCTTTGTTAACAGTCAATGCCACGTTGGCTGGAAGTGTCCATGGTGTCGTCGTCCACGCGAGGAAGATGTCGTCGCTTGCCTTGCTTTTGAATTTGACCGTCGCACTCAAATCCTTCACGTCTTCATAGCCTTGCGCCACTTCATGGGAGCTGAGTGTCGTCTGGCAATCCGGGCAATATGGACTGACACGATGCCCTTTGTACAGCAGTTCTTTTTTATGAATGTCAGAAAGGATATGCCAGACGCTTTCGATGTAATCGTTGGTCAAGGTGACGTATGGATGCTCCATATCTGTCCAGTATGCGATTCCTTCTGTCAGTTCGCGCCATTGTTTTTCGTATTCAAAGACACTGTTTTTGCACTCCTCGACGAATTTGGCCACCCCGTAGTTTTCGATTTCCTGCTTGCCGGAAATACCAAGTCGCTTTTCCACCCCAAGCTCCACCGGGAGACCATGTGTATCCCAGCCTGCTTTGCGGACGACACGGTAGCCAGACATCGTTTTGTAGCGTCCGATAAAATCCTTGATGACCCGTCCGAGCACGTGACCGATATGCGGCTGTCCGTTGGCAGTCGGAGGACCTTCATAAAAAACGAAGTTTGGCTTTCCCAGCCGATTGTCCATCGACTTGCGGAATGTATCGTCTTTCCTCCACTGATCCAAAACGCGTAACTCTCGTGTCCTTGCTTTTTCTTTTACGTCTACTTTCCTCATCATGTACACTCCTTCTTCTGTCGTTTTCGTAGAAGTGTAGGTTCATAGAACGCAAAAAAATCCCGCCCCCTAAGGGACGAGATTTGATCTCGCGATACCACCCTTGTTCCGAAATCTTCATGCAAGCATGTCATTTCGGCACCTCTACTACGTACCATCATACGCGTCCCTTGTAACGGTGGGATTCCGGGTCAGCTTACTCCAAAATGCTTCAGCTTTCCTTCTCGGAGAGGATTTTCGGCTAAGTCTTGAACGTTGGCTTTCAGCACTAGGGCCAACTCTCTGGGGAACAAGGGGATTAGCTTACTCTTTCTCGTCAATGAATTTGTTGGTGTTCTATTCGTATACTCTTTTTACACTGCTTTCAAGAAAATGTCAAGGAAGCGAGTTTCCCTCAAGGTTTTTTATCGTTTGCGTCCCTAACCCCTTGTTGTCCTTCCTCAATGACTTCACGCCACTCCTGATTGCCATTGTCAACAGAATCTCTCCATAACCCATTTCCTGTATCCACAGCGTATCGCCATATTTCCTGCTTCCGGTCGATAATGGCGCTATCCGTATCCATAATTCCGCCTTTTCCGTTAAATCTCTTTTTCAAATATTCCCTGGCGTCCAGCAATCTTTGTTTTTCTTCCTCCACCAACGCTTTTACTTTTTCCTTGGTATCTTCCGCGAGTTTTTTCTTCGCTTCTTTTTGACTGAGTGCGTCTTCTTTGGCATTTTCCTTCCACGCATACCAAGCCTGCTTGAGCTTGTCGTATTCGCCCCGAAGGTGCTTTTTCAAAGCTTCTTCATCCTGCACGGTTATGTATGTCCCCGCTCCCGCATCCGCCACTTGCTTGAGCATACGCTGCCCTTCGTTATCAACGTCAAAACCGATAATGTTCACCACGGTCTTTATGCTCGACTGATTCAGTGCTTTGGCTGCTTCTACGGGATTTCCTCCGCACGTTTCGATCCCGTCGCTCACCACGTACACGAATGTTTCGTTTGTCCCGGCTGGAATATCTTCTTGCACGGCTTGCAGCGCTTTAGCAATCGGTGTCCAGCCTGCTGGTTGTACTTTGCCCAATGCTTGTTGAAACGATTCCTTCTGATAGCCTGTCTCCGAATAAAATGTCTCTGTGCTGGCGCATGATAATGCTTTGTCTTGCTCACTGCCGCTTCCTTTATGACCATATACCCGTAAAGAAATCGTCGCGTTTTTCGGAAGGACAGACGCGAATTGGTCTATCGCCTCTCGGGCTGCCTCCATCTTCGTTTTTTTGCCGACTTTTCCTTTCATGCTGCCACTCGCATCAATCAGCAAGGCAAAATGCGTTTTTTGCGTATCCGGCAAGGTAATCTCCTCTGTCGGCCGCTGCAAGTGAACGTCTACGCTGGAATCAAAATTGGCAAACGTGAGAACGAACGGGCGATAATCCTCTCCGAGTAATTTCAGCAGCTCCTCGAGATATTGCTCCGATGTGAGTGTAGCTGGGAGCTTATCCAATTCTTTTTTGACCTTCTCTTCATCGTAATTCTCGCCAGCATAGGTTCCAACCACCTGGTTTGCCAATGCGAGCTCAAATGCCGTCAACTCGCGCTTGACAGGCGGCAGTGGCTCTCTGGCCTGCGTTTGTGTGGATGTATCTGAAGTTGTCTGATCAGGCGTTTTCGTCTGCTCCTGCAAGTTCGCGGTTTGTTGTGTCGCAGCAGTGTCTTTTTGCCCAGAATCAGAGTCTGTACAGCCCGTCATCACTAGCGTAAGAAACACAATAAACGATGCCCATTTCTTCAAAAAGCTTCCCCCTCCTCTTACTCCACCCTACATTATGCTAAATCATTCCAATTCGAACAAATTATAAAAGATGCAGGTCGTTTTTCCTATAATGCAAAAAAGAGCAACACAAAGCGTTTCCACACTTTGCGCTACTCTTTTCCTCTTTCAAAAATTATTAGGCCACTGCCCTTTTCACACTGCGACGGCTTTCCACCTGCGACAAGAACAAGCTGAGAACCAGGATAATCGCGCCGAACAAATACGGTGCGTTCAAATGAACCCCGTACAACGTACCCGCCACTGCTGGGCCAAAAATATTCCCCAGACTCATGTAGGCATTGTTCATCCCTGCAACGAAGCCCTGTTCATCCCCCGCTCGCTTGGAGATCAGCGTGTTGATTGCAGGACGCATAATCGACGTCAGGGTAAAGAAGATAACCGTCATAATCAGCATATACCAGAAGTTACCGGACAATAGCATCATCACCATCGATACAGCAGACAAGAAGAACGTCACGTTAATGAGTTTTTTCTCGCCAAAACGAGTAATGAGCTTGCCGATCAGCGCTGCCTGAACAATCGTACCGGCAAGAGCACCTACTGTGATAATGATGGATATATCACGCGGAGTATAAGCGAACTTTGCATCGACGAACAGCGGGAAGATGACTTCGAAGTTCGCCAAGCCAAACGTCATCGTAAAGACCAGCACCAGCATAATGAAGTACGACGATTGAAACGACTTGCCGAGTTGTACGAAGATGTTTTCCTGTTTGTCTTTGGCGTTTCGCGCCGCGAGCTGCTTTTCTTTCGGAAGGGATTCTGACAAGAAAAAGATGGAACCGAGTGTGGCTACCGCACCAACTGCCGCGGAAATGTAGAACGGCATACGCAGACCAAGCTCCGCCAAAAATCCGCCAATACCAGGTCCGATAACAAATCCGAGCGACATGGCGGCTCCGAGCATCCCCAGTCCTTTTCCACGTTTATCCTCTGTCGTAATGTCCGCTACATACGCCAGCATGGACGGAATCATCGCTGCTGCCCCGATCCCGCCGATCAGACGAGAAAGGTAGAGCACCCATGTCTGTTCTGCCAAGGCAAAAACCAGATTGGAGATCGTAAACAGGACGAGTCCCGATACAATCATGATTTTTCTACCGTACTTATCTGACCATTCCCCGGCAATCGGAGAAAAAAGAAATTGAGTTACACCAAAAGCCGCCACCAAGTATCCAGCCGTCTCCCCACCCGCGCCGAACTCTTTGAGAAATTCGGGCAAAATCGGAATAATCAAGCCAATTCCCAGCATGGCGATAAACATGTTGATCATCAGGAAGAGAATCGGTCGCTGACTATTCTCTTGTTTACTCATATTATTTATCCATTCCTATCCATTTAGATTTTCTTTTTAGCCTTGCAGCTTCGCTTTTACGCTTTCAATCACCGTGCGCCAAATGGCAGGGTCTGTAGATATCTTTTGCTTGAAGTTGCGGTACAACTCCTTTTGCTTTTCCTCAAAATCTGGAGCGTCTGCAGCCGGCAATCCTGCACGGGCAGTCGTAATCATTTCCTGCACCTCTGGCGAACGCGGACCCCAAACTTTTGCCTCGTATCCATCCTGGTCGAGGAAAATAAAGATCGGAATTGCACGTGCTGTGCCATTGGTCAGGTATTGGTCCATCAACTCCAAATTTTCGTCGCGGATGAGAAAGCGCAATTCGATATTGCTTTCCTCGGCAATTCGCTGAATGACAGGAACACACAAGGAAGCATCCCCACACCAGTCTGCGGTCAGCACGACCCCTTTCCAATTGCGCTGGGAGAGATCCTTCCAGACTGCCAGATCCTCATCCGTAAATGTGAGCTGATCATACACACGGGACAGCTCTTCTTTGTTGACGTTCATGCTTTCTTTGTACGCGGCAAAGCTCATTCCTTTTTCAAACCAACTGTTCTGGTTCACGTTAGACATACTCCGTACTCCTCCTGTATGTTGAAAATTATTGCTCCCAAATAGCGGAAGTTCCCAAGCGATTGCGAATGGAAGAGCTTCTTGTTTTGCGGGTTTCTTTCCCTGACGCCTGTTTCATGGTGCTTGCCTTGGCAGTCAGATCCATAAACCACTCTCTATCCTTGGTTGCGAGGGCGAGGTCGATCAAATCATGCATATGCTCCTCATCATCAAAAGAGCCTACCGGAATGCGTTCCATCCACTGTCTCGGAATCACCACCTGCTTGCCGATCGTCTCTTCGTTGTCGCATTGAACCACATATACTTTTGCGGTACCTCGCAATGAATCATCTGTTTCGACGAAGCCTTGAACTAACTCTCCGAATTTGGTTTTGCCCAATACCCAATCTCCGACTTCCAATAACTCATCTCGATTCATTTTCGTGCACCTCCTAATTGTAACGGAAATCATTACAGTTTCCATGTTAAAAATTTGTATGGTTACTGTTGCGAATTCTCCTGACAGCCATGACGGACTTTATCTAATACGGTTTGGATCGTTATTTGTTCCAAATACTTTGTAAAGTACATCTCCGCTTCGGTAAAAATCTGATCCATGACCCCGTGCATATTCGCAGAAACCTGACACGCTTCCTGCGGATCTCCCGAACACCAGTGTGGCTTCAGTGTACCATTCGAGATCGAACGATATATCTCGGCCAAGGTGACCTCATTCGGATCGCATGCGAGGATATAACCGCCGCCAATTCCCTCTTTCGTCTTCACAAACCCGTTCTTACGCAGAATGCTCAAGATTTTGCGAATTCTGGCAGGATTCGTACATACATTTTTTGCGATGAGCTCACTGCTTGCCATATGCTCTGGGATATGAGCCAACAAAGCCAAGCTGTGAACAGCTATGGTAAATTCACTATTCACGTCACAGACGGCCTCCTTGCGAAGAGTACTGTAATAATAATTCGTACAGTTACGAATGTCAACAATTGTGTGGGGGCAAACTTTTTTAAAAAAACGGGAGGTTTTTTATTTTCGGTGGTCGGGGGAAGCGAAGGCACATGTTTTCCAGTCGCCTTTTTTCCTCACTACGTTCGGGCGGTCTCCTTCCAAACATGTACCTTCGCTTTTCGGACAGCTATTGCTTCTGCGAGGCTTTTTTAAATAAGTTTTTTTATAAAAAGGATTTCATCGCGGATTGGGATGCCATTGTCTGCGATCAGGGGGATTTCTGGTTTGATTTGACGCGCCTTGTCCACGGCATTGATGTACAGCTCATGAAGCTGATAGCCTCTCTTTTGGTAAAAGCCCATGGCGTGCAGGTTATCGTTGGTGGTGACGAGCTTCATGCGGTGGCAGCCTTTTTCTTTGGCGGTCTGCTCTACCTGATTGAGAAGTGCGGTACCGATTCCTTTGTTTTCGATCACACTGTCCAAGGAAATGATTTCGCATTCCTGATCTTCGAGAACATAGGAAATAAACCCCTCGATTGCTCCATCTTCTCCCTTCACTGCGTAGCCATCCAGCACATCGCATTGGAAGACACCACTGGAGATGACCATTTGCGGACTTCCCCAGTGTTTGATGAAAAATTCAGTGATGACGTTTTTGTCCAGTTCACTTGTTGAAATCATCTGCATAGCATTCACCTCTTGAAATTGATAAAGCGAAACCCCCTGCTTGTGAATCAGCAGGGGGCTCCACATCTTTACGAGCGGACATCCAGCAATACTTTTCCCGTACTCGCCCTGCTCTCTACCCACGCGTGAGCGCTCGCTGCTTCTTCCAATGCAAAATGCTTGCCGATCTTGATGTTCAGCTGTCCATTCGCCAAATAGTCCAAAACTTGCTTGGCTGTATCCTGCAACAAGTGTGGGCGTAGCTTGCGTGTCGTACCAAAGCTGAAGCCTAAAACAGAGCGGCAGCTTGCGTGCAAATCGATTGTCTTGATCTGACCGATTTCGCCGCTGGCATTGCCAAAATGGACAAGTCGGCCGTACCAGGCGAGGCACTCAAGACTACGCTCGCTCACCGTTCCGGAAATCGAATCCAAAATGACATCGGCTCCCGCACCATCCGTCAGCGTGTGTACCTTTTCCACAAAACATTCGCGATCATTGCAAATCACATGGTCGGCACCGGCTGACAGGGCAATTTCCGCTTTTGCTTCATTACCGACTGTACCGATGACACGACCTGCTCCGAGCAGCTTGGCTAATTGAATCGCCGTCGTCCCGATTCCGCCTGCCGCAGCGTGAATCAGTACGGTTTCCCCTTTAGCAATACGGGCTACCTTCGCCAATAGCTGGTACGAAGTAAATGACACGACTGGGCAAGCGGCTGCTGTTTCCGTGCTGATTTGATCCGGCAGCGCAAAGGTTAAGCTCTCATCCGCCACGATATACTCGGCGTATGAACCGTTTGCCGGAAACGCAATGACTCGTTGTCCCACCTTCAGTCTTTGCACCTCTGCCCCTACTTGTTCGATCACGCCAGTCGCATCGAGCCCCGGGATAAATGGTAGCTTGGCTGCTCCTTTTTTTCCATACCTGGATTTGATATCGGCAAAATTGACACTGGTCATCTCCACGCGGATCAGCACCTGTGTAGGTGACATGATCGGCATCTCGACTTCCGCATATTTCATCGTCTCAGGCCCGCCTAATTCCGTTACCAAGATCGCTTTCATGAGAACCCTCCAGACAAGAGTGGAATGGAACGTCAGTTTTGCAGAATGGTCATAATCGCAGCTTTTTTCGCTTCAAACTCCTCGTCGGAAAGCACAGGGGTAAAAGCAGCTCGCGGAATGTCCACCAATAGGTCATGCCAGGATTTGCAGCCTTGATAAGCAGCGTCAATCGGAATTTCCACCGGTTGCTCTAATCGATACATCCGCACGAACAAAATGTGCAGCGGCTGTTTTTTCTTCCAATGCAGGCGCACATCTGCGAAATTATCCGTCCAGATGTGGAAAGGTGATAACGCGCGTAGCTTGGCTTCGTCCATCAGCTCAACATCGTCGGTTACTTCGGCAAAATATTCGATCATCACCGTCTTCTTGTCCATTGTCCAGCCTTCGAGGGTGGCGTCTAACAGGTGTTGGTAGTCCGCCTTTACCATGTCGCGCTTCTGATGCTCATAGGTCGGATACAAATAAAATTGATTGTTTTCCAAGCGGAATTCTCGTGTTTCTTCGTATAACCCACCCTTGCGGATCGTGATGATCTGCTCACCTTCTCCAAGTGCTTTGACGGCGACTGCCCACTCCTTCAAGCTAAGGGGGGATAGCGGCTGTGCGATCGACTGCATGCAGCACGGCTCCCTTCTACTGTCAGAATCGTTTGATGACTTTAGTCTAGCCCAATTCTGGCTCGTTGAGAAGTCGTCTTCAACAGTTGATCGACATGCTGCATAGCTCCTAGTAGTCTCTCGGCATAATCTCCTCGCAATGTCACGTACGTAATTCCCCGCTCATCCAGCATCTGGCGCAGCTTTTCATGATTGTGCAGGCGCACTTGCTCTTCTCCATGCACACGCAGCCCATCATCTACCCATGCGACATCTGGCTCCATGAACAGCCACAAATCATACGTTTGCTCTTTGGCAATCTGGTCAAGAACCGGGAAGGTTTGCCCGGTATACAGTTCAGAGTAAAACTGGGTGACAATCGCTTCGGTATCGATGAACAAGAGCTTGTTAGCTTTCTGGAGCGCTTCGTACTCTTTCATTTTGTGACCATACGCGATATGTGGGAAATACTCCGGTGTCAAAATCGTATCGCAGCCCCCGACCTCTTCGCAGATTGTCCGTCCGTACTCCTCGACAAACACAGTGTTGTAGATTTTTGCAAGATAACGGGTCAAGGTCGATTTCCCACAACTCTCTGTTCCTACGACCACTACCTTTTTGACGAAATAGGGTTGAACAACAGTCGGGATGTGCTGCCAATGAGCGAATACCCCTTCGTTGCGAATCTGGGTAGCGGAGATCGGTACTTGGCTGCGCGGTTCATCGAGAATGATGTGCGCTGCCTCCGGATATAATCGGCGAAATATTGGATCATAGGCGGACTCGGAGCTAAAAACCAGATCGATTTTTTTCCCGATCTTGCGCTTGATGTCCGCTGCTCCCGCCTCCCAATCGTAGCTCTCGTCACTATCCGCATGATCCTCAACTGCAAGCACACGGACATTTTCCATGTCTTTAACCAGCGTGGACAGCCATCTCAAGCGCACTTCATAGGGAATGGGCTTGATTCCTGCCTCCTCGCACAGCTTTTGGTCCCGAGTCGGGCTGTGCGAGAGAACGACGTACAGTTCGTCGCAGCGGCAGGCCGCCTGTGTAATCGCGTATACATGACCCTGATGCAGTGGCAAAAATTTGCCGCCAATGAAGCCTACGCCCCCCATGTCTGCTCCTCCCTTTGCTTGCGGTACTGTCTTACCCAGTTCATCAAGCCGTATATGGCATTCACCAAATAAGCGGACCACATGACCAGCATCGAGATGTCGCTTCCGTCCTTCAAAAACGCTGCCAGCCACATGTAGATGGTGAACAAATCGATAACGATCCAGACCACCCACTGCTCGACCAAGCGCTTCACCATGAAAAGCATCGCGATGACGGAGAGAACAGCTGTCAAGGAATCGACAAAAGGCAAAGCCCCGCCCATCTGCTTCAATACAAATCCATAGGCAATCGTTGCAATGATGCTCAAGATGGTCCACCAAATACGTGCTTGGTTGGACAAAACCGCAATCTTGACGTCATTTTGTTTGACTTCGGACACGCGATTTTTACGCCACAGGTACAGTCCTATGAATTGCATCGGCAAAAAATAGAGAAGATTCAGCATGACTTCCCCATAATACTTTTGCCCATAGGCGACGAACGCGTACAAAACCACATTGATGATACCCGGGTAGTAACTCCACGTCTTTCCTTTAGCAACCAGCACAACACTCAACATCCCTGTTAAGGACGTGATCAATCCGATGAACGTATCATCCAGTGCGAAATACAAATAGACGGTAACGAGTGTAAACGAGATGAGCCATATTTTTTCAAACCAATTCCAGTCTGCTAAAAAGCCGGTGCTTTTCGCATTCATGCGAATCTCTCCTTGAACGCTCGCAGGTTTTCCTGGCGCGCAGAATTGTCGTAGACAGCAAAAACAATGTGGTCAAAAAACTGTGCATACTGTTCCTCGATCAAAACAGTCGCAAAGTAATTTGCTACGTCCTCAGCTTTGTTGCGGAATACTCCGCAGCCGTACGCTCCCAAAATGATCGTCCTGTGATTGTGAAGGGCTGCTGCCCGCAAAATTTTCCGGATGCGCTCCTTCATGACAAGACCAATCTTTGCGATATTTTCAGGCTCTCGTTCACGAACAACCCCAGCATTCACAGCAGGCGCCGTAATAAAAGACAAGAGATATGGATCATGCAAAAGCTGATCGCTTTGGTCGCGGAGCACGGGGACCCGCGGTGAATAAATCATGTAGTCGGAATAAAAGCAGGTTTTCAACTGACGATGATAGGTGTACATTTCCTGCATTTGCACGATGCAAGGATACAGCCCGGAGGAACGCGCCAAGCTCTCTTCCTGCGCCTGGCTTCCCCCGAGGAATCCTCCGCCAGGATTTTTGGCGGAAGCAAAATTCAAGCATATGACATCTGCTCGTTTCTCAGAAACGACGAGGCGCTTGGCTGCATCCAGGCTGGATTCCGAGGTAACCTCGACCTTGGCACGCAGTTGTACAGCCGTTGTTTGATGCGTTGGCAGTTGTACTGTGTCTGCAGCCAAATCATTTGGACGATACAAGACCGACTGGCTGATTGCAGCAGCGAGATCCTCCGTAATGCTCTTCTTTTCTCCCGCTTTGTTCACGTAGTAGCCCTGCTCTATGATTTGCAGCGTCTCTTGCGCGATTCTTACGCGCACGCTTCGATTATGTCCCTGATTCATTGTGATTTCCTCCCTGGTACGGGGCTACATCTGATCCATCCATTCCGGGTTAAAGCGGAAATACTTGGATGGTCGGTGCCCGGCATGTTTTCGATATTGATTTGTTTCCAGCAATTTGTCGGCTACCTTCCTGCGAAACGCCGCAGCCAGCAGCTCACGTCCCAAAATCACTTCGTACACCTGTTGCAGATCGCTTAATGTGAACAGCTCCGGCATTAAGGCAAAGGCGATATCGGTGTATTCAATCTTGTTGCGCAATCGCTCCAGTGCGTATTGAATGATTTTGGCGTGATCAAATGCAATATTGTTCGACTCTACAATTTCGCGGGTCTCATGTACGGTGCGTCCCGTTACTGTTTTGGTAATTTTAATCGTGGCAGACAGTTCCTCTTTCTCGTGCACCAGTCGCAGTTCCAGCCATTTTTCAGTAATGGAGCCGTCAATCGTCGCCGTCTTTGTTTCTTTCAGCCACCTGTCCTCGATGCGGTACCACTCCGCTTCCTCTGCATCATCCCCTGCCTGCAGCTGTAAAGACGAACTGTCTACCAAGGCCATGTACGACGTGCTGATAACCCATGTCCGTGGATCTCTGCCCGCATCTCCCCAGGTGTAGAGCTGCTCCAAGTAAATGTCGTCTACGTTTGTTTCCGTACGCAATTCGCGTCTGGCTGCCTCCTCCAGGCTCTCCCCAGGTGTAACAAACCCACCTGGCAACGCCCATTGGCCGATATACGGATGTTCACCACGCTTCACGAGCAAAATTTTCAACGATTTGGGCGAGAGCTTGCGGTAATTCTCCTCCAGCTCATCCATCACGGTGAATACCAGCATATCGACTGTCACAGACGGCCGCTCGAATTGGCTGACATCATAAGCTTCCAAGTACTCCTTTTCGGTTTGACCTTGTTTATTGACATAAGGTTTACCCTTCATCCAATCGCCTCTTTTTGCTACTGATTTGTTGTTGCCTTCTTGTTATTAACAAAATGTTATTATCAAGTTGTTGGTATCATATTACTCTTTCCTGTTTTTGGTGTCAATAAAAATTACCCACTTCAAGCGAGAGTTTTTATTGTCTTAAAAAGCCGCGTAGAAGAAGCACATTTCCAGTCCAAGCGCCTCTGGAGCCCGCCCTAGCGTAGTAATAAATGGCGGGGGTTTTCAGCTTCACTGATATGAACGAGGACTGTCAATAGCATGACGGCCCCGTTTTTTCTTTTTTCTTGTTGCTTTATATGGAGAGGCGGGCGTGGTAGACTGCTCTGTTGCGGTCAGCGTAAAGAAAC
>NZ_JAMAUS010000021.1:0-70772 GCF_023714195.1 Brevibacillus sp. MER 51
GCAGTCTACCACGCCCGCCTCTCCATATAAAGCAACAAGAAAAAAGAAAAAACGGGGCCGTCATGCTATTGACAGTCCTCGTTCATATCAGTGAAGCTGAAATTCCCCGCCATTTTTTCCGAAGCTGGGATGGGCTCCAGAGGCGCTTGACTGGAAATGCGCTTCTTCTTACGCAGCTGTGGTAAGGGAACACCTTGAAAGCTAATGCAAGAGGATGTTCTGCAAGTAGTTCGAGGAGGAGATCCTAATGATTTCACTGCCAACCCAATTTACCGAAACAATTATGGGGGTACATAAAGAAGCGGGGCGTCTCTGGCTGGATTCCTTTGATGAACTACTTGCCGATTGCGAAGCACGGTGGTCTCTAAAGGTGCTTGCGCAATTTCCACTCTCCTATAACTTTGTCGCACCAGTTGTGTTGAAGGATGGAACAAACGCAGTACTGAAGCTGGGAGTGCCTGGCGTGGAATGGCAAAGAGAGCTGGCAGCGATTCGGGGTTTTGCAGGGCGGGGAATGGTGCAGCTTCTCGATGCTGACGAGGAAAAAGGGATGATGCTTTTGGAGCGCATCGTGCCAGGAGAGACACTGGACAAGCTGAGTAGCGAAGACGAGCGAATTCAATGCTTGGCGACGTTAATCAAAAGAATGCATACACCCATTTCAAGGGTTAGCAAGCTTGCGTCGAGGTTCCCGACGATAGCAGACTGGGCTGTGGGACTGGAACAGATTCGCCCCCATTTCCAAGGGGGGACAGGACTGATTCCTGAGCAAATGGTGGAGCAGGCCATGCAATGGTACAAAAAGCTTCTCCCCACACAAAAAGAACCGTGCTTGCTGCATGGTGATCTTCATCATGAAAATATTTTGCGTGCAGAAAGAGAGCCGT
This sequence comes from Brevibacillus sp. MER 51, assembly GCF_023714195.1. Taxonomy (NCBI): domain Bacteria; kingdom Bacillati; phylum Bacillota; class Bacilli; order Caryophanales; family Paenibacillaceae; genus Brevibacillus; species Brevibacillus sp. MER 51. Next base: position 888 of record NZ_JAMAUS010000021.1, read on the forward strand.
GGTTGGCAATTGATCCGAAAGGACTGATTGGGGAGACGGAATACGAGGTGATTCCGTTTTTGCTGAACCATTTGCCAGAGGATGGGCTAGAAGAGGTAATGAAACAGCGGGTCGATGGGCTGACGAAGGCGCTGTCCTTGCAAAAAGAGAGAGTGTTAGCATGGGCGTATTGCCACAGTGTGCTGTCAGCTTGGTGGTTCATAGAGGATTTTGGTGCAGACGGTGGTCGTTTAGTGATGCCGAGAGTTTTTGAGAGGCTGTTAAATGAGTAAAGGCTTCACCCTGTGGGATGAAGCCTTCTTTATTTTAAATGAATAAACGAGATCTTTCGTGATACGAAATATTAATAGCCAGTTGACTGATTCAACGTGGCAGCAGCGAGATTGTATTGATAAACCGATTCGATTGCTTTTGTTTCAGAGTCAAACAGGTTTGCTTCGTCTTCCATCAATTCTTTCATCGATGCTTTCCCTAATCTATATTGATCGATTGTTGCCTGATAGCGCTCCAATGCGGTTTCTTTCTTTGTTGTACTTTCCTCTAATGCCTTTTTCGCTGCGAGTAGCTTCGTATAGTTGTCACTTACCTCTTGACCGATTTTCTTCTGTGTTTTTTGTTTTTGCAGTTCTGCTTTTTTGTGCTCATTTTTTGCGATTGTACCTTTATGTGTGCTGAGCGCGGAATACTCTGCCGTGTAATCAATTCTTACTTGGGCAAAGTCTATTTCTGCTTGTGCCTTGATCATCTCAGGACGTTTTTCAAAAGCTTTTGCTTGCCATTGCTCCAAGGAAAGCAGCTCGCCGTGAGTCAGATCAGTGGAGATCATTTTCCATTGTCTGTCTGCTTTTTCGTTCAATAAATCGTTGAGCTTGGCCAATGTTTGTTTGTAGCTGGCTTCAAGGGCAGCGAGATTTTTGTGAGCTTCTGTTTCTTGGGAGTCCAACCAGTACTGTCTTTGCAAGCTTTTCTTTTGCGCTTTGATTTTGGCCTCTAATGATTGGACCTCGAAGAATGCTTTTTGCACTTGCAATTGAACGGTGTTTTTTTGCGTATTCAGGGCGACTTCATCGACAACCACTTCTTTGACCGCTTTGGCAGCGTCTTCGAATTTCTTTTTGGCATCAGCCAGAGTCATGATGTCAGCTTTTTTGATTTCTTCTTTTTCTCTCAGTGTAATGGAGGTTTCGTACTTCGTAATATCTAATTCAAGCCGAAGCAGCTCCAGATCGACGCTGTTCTTTATTGCCTGTTCGACTGCGAAATCTAGCGACAAAGGGGAAACATCCGTCTGTTCAGCAGTGGCCACAAGTGGAGCAGCCAGAGCCGAATGGGCGCCACCTGTGAGGAGAGAAGTGACTAATGTTGTGCTGTAAATGTGTTTGAAGAGCCTGGATTTCATGGGGCAACCTCCTGATCATATATAAAAGAATTTGATAACGATTCTCATTATCAAATCCATGAAAAGTATATATTTCCAACTGAAATTCGTCAATAAAAAAATGTTTTTCACTATGTTCTTGGTCGAAATCAAAAGGAATCCCCTTCCGGAAAAGGCAAAAGGAGTATCTGCCTGTTTCCCAGAAGGGGATTTGCTTTTCTAATGGGAAAAGAACTATTCTTTGTCCCTGTTTTCTTTGTTTTCCGCAGCCGACTTGGCAGTTTGGTTCAATGTCCCTTCCTTTGGTGTAAGGGAATAACCATGCATATTGCTTCCGTTATAACCCATGTCAGGCTTTTCTTTTGAGATACGATCAGTCATTTGCTTCCCCCTTATTTTGTCCAGTGGGTGTAGAGTCTTGCTGCACATACGGATTGTCGATGTCATTTGGTTCCTTGTCCAGATTGGTACGGATCGCGAGGATTGGACTAGTTGGAGGTTGAGCGATCAGTCTGTCATCCAATTGTTTGAAATCAGGCAGGTCGTTTTCGCGATTGTCATCCATGTTCGTCTCCTCCTTTACGGGTTAGTATGTCCACCATCTGCCTGTCAATTTCCTTAAATGGAAAAGGAAACGGCACAAAAAAAACAGCCCCAGTCCCAGAGAAGCTCGGGCGGAGGCTGTAGATCATCTTGTGCAGTTAACTCGTTTTCTTGGACAGGATCTTCATAAAAGAGGCAAGATTCGTTTGAAGCAATGGTGTAAAGGAAGAAAAGGAAGCATTTTCAGCGAGCGTATTCATTTGACGAACAAATTCCGTGGTGTCCTTTGTATTTACATTCTCAAAACGGTTAGCGATTTTTGTATTTTTTAAATCAGAGAGAAGTGTAGCTTTTTCGTTCCGGTATTGTGCAATCCAGTCTGGACGATGTTGCAGCTTTTTGACGAATTGAATCAGCATGCTTACTTTCTCTGTTTGATTGGTGGTAGCCGCTTGCATTTTTTTGTAGGCTTCCGGGTCATACCGCTCCATCAGCTTGGATGGATTGACATAGTCGTTCGGCGCCCCATGTGGTTTTTGCGGAAGCTCTACGTAGCTGACACTGCCAGTCGCAGGGTCAACTTTTCGTGTTTTGGCAACGCCAGCGAGCAGATGGAGGGTATCCAAAAATTCAGCAGCATTTTTTTCATCAGCCATGTATTGGTCTGCCAAATATTTGCCTTGGGTTAATCCGACCTCTACCAAAGCAGCTCTTTCTTCATCGGTGTAGGTGGATTGGGAGTTGAAAAAATTACGTTCGAGGATCTGATCAAAGGCCTTGCGAGCTTCAGGTGGTTTATCTGCGAAAATTTTATCCAAGCGCTCGTTAATCTCTGTGCTAAAGAAAAATTGGACGCTGTGATGTTCGATGGCATCAGCAGGGAGCTCGCGTGCTTTGTGAGAACGAAGATCTACTGTATCGTGCTCGGGCAATCTGGGCAATTCTAAACGAGTTCCTGTCACCATTTTGGGTGCAAGTTGGTTAGTGGATAGCTGGGGGGGTAGGTAGCGGTTATTCGATTGGATGTGCATGTTCTACTCTCCTCACATGGATTCAAGTTCAGTCGTGAAGGCAGGAGATCATGGTTACCTTTTATCAGATGACTAGTATGAGTTGCGAGAACGGAAGGAAACGGATCTCTATTGCTTCTTTTCTATACTATCGGCTCTTTTCGGGCAATTATTAATATACTGTTTAGCATGAAAAAGGACTCCCGTTCAGATAACGGAAGTCCGTATTTTTTCTGCGATTATTTCGTGTATTCATCCATGCTGAAGTCAACTTGTTCAAGAGGGACGAGCTTTGTCTTTTGCGTGACTTTATAAGCGAGCCAAATGATTAAGAACAGAGGCAAACCAATGTAAGAGACCGCGACGCCATACCAGTCGATCGTTCCACCCAAGAATGCGGAGTAATTTTGCCCCAAAATAACGATACAGCAAATGATGAAGGCAAAAATCGGTCCAAACGGGAACCACTTTGCCCGATAAGGCAATTCGCTTAAGTCACGGCCCTGAGCGATAAACGCTTTGCGGAAACGGTAGTGACTAATGGCAATTCCCAGCCAAGCGATGAAGCCTGACATACCAGACGCATTCAAAAGCCATACGTACACTTCGCCTTCCCCAAACAGAGAGGACAGAAAAGCAAGGGCGCCGATGAGCGCAGTCAAGATCAAGGCATTGATAGGTACGCCATTACTTGTTACTTTTGCGAACCATTTTGGTGCTTTTCCTTCCTTCGCCAAGTTCCACAGCATGCGTGTAGAGGCGTACATGCCAGAGTTACCAGCAGACAATACAGACGTGAGAATAACGGCATTCATGACGGATGCTGCAAAAGCAAATCCGGCATTTTCAAATACAATCGTAAACGGACTGATCGCAATATCCGTCAGGTCGCCACTGATCAGATTTGGATTATCGTATGGAACCAACAACCCGATGATCAAAATAGCGAGGATGTAGAAGAGCAGGATGCGCCAAAAAATTTGACGGATGGCCTTCGGAATGTTGCGGGCAGGGTCTTCGCTCTCTCCAGCTGCGACACCAACCAGCTCCGTCCCTTGGAAAGAGAATCCGGCAATCATAAAGACACCGAGCAGGGCCATGAAGCCGCCATTGAATGGCGCGTCGCCTTTGGTGAAGTTTTGGAAGCCAACTGCTTGACCACCCATAATGCCAAAAATCATCAACACACCGACAATAATAAAGATGATAACCGTTACTACTTTAATCAAGGCAAACCAATATTCAGATTCTCCATAGGCTTTCACAGACAGGAGATTCAAGGCGAACAGCAATCCGAGGAACAAAGCGCTCCACACTATCGCTGGGGTATCTGGGAACCAATATTTCATAATAAGTGCGGAAGCTGACAGCTCGACGGCAATGGTAATGGCCCAGTTGTACCAGTAGTTCCAACCGAGAGCAAAGCCGAGAGATGGATCGACGAACCGTGTGGCATACGTCGAAAATGAACCGGAAACAGGCATGAAGGCCGCCATTTCCCCCAAGCTGGTCATTAAAAAGTAAACCATGATACTAATAGCGAGATAGGCGACTAACGCTCCACCTGGTCCGGCAGAGTGAATCGAGCCCCCGCTCGCGAGAAACAATCCCGTCCCAATCGACCCGCCAATGGCGATCATCGTCAGGTGTCGGGCTTTTAAACCACGTTGCAATTGATTTTGTGACATAAGCTGCTTGCACGACCTTTCTTGATTTTTGAGAAGGAAGGTCGGAAATTAAAAAACCGCCATAGCCAAAAAATGGCATAGGGCGGTATCATCCAATCCCCACCAAGCCTTCACTGAAGATAGCTCACCACGTTTGCTTGGCGTGCAAACGTGACAGTTCTGCCCCTTTCGAGTACAGCCCCAACCCAATCGCACAGAGACGCGATATGGGCTTCGGCGGATTTTCCTTACCTGGAGTCATTGATTTTCTCTGAATCTCGTACAGGATGATATAAAAGCCGCGACCTCTATCCTCACCGTGAAAGATGAGGATAACATGTATGAAATTATGTGATTCATCAAATATAAAGGATTGTTCGGGATTAATCAATGTGAAATTTTGTTATTCAAATGAGCGTCTGGCAGGCCAAGAGCCTTGCAGCTTGCGAATTTGGACAATTTGTCCCGTATGAAACGCATCATGCAAGACAAGACTCATGACGTTTTGGTAAATCGGTGTATAGGTAGCCTTCTCGTTTAGCTCTTCATCCGTCAGCAAGGAAAGCTGTTCATGAATGTTGCGATGGACGCTTTCCATTCGCAAAAGGGTAGCTTGCCAAGCGTCTTCGTCATCAGGACCGCCGGATGGGGTGAAGGTATCATCGTTCGTCTCGGCAGAGCCATGAAATTCGGTGTCCAAAAGACGATGCAACAGACGTTCTTTGTAATAAAGAAGATGACTGACGTTTTCCCAGATTGTGTTAGCTGCTTCTCCTACAGGGCGCCAGCTAGCCTCCGCTGCTGATACTCCGGAAAGCACTTCTTTTAAGGGGGGATACCAGTCTTCCTTCTCATACGCACATTCCCATCCGTGCAAAAGCAATTCCTTCCGATTCATACGCTTCCTCCTCGTCTGTGAAACAGATTGATGAAACGCTATAATAACAGTAAGAAACGAGTGTGTAACCAGTTAATTTAATTATGGTGGTTACAAATAGAGATTACCATATCCTGTATGGTCATACAAGAGAGAAAAATGAAGGGTTTCGTCAGGAGAGATGATGCCATGGACTGGCTTTGTATCGATTTTTTAAATAGTGATTGGAGGGATTGGCGCGGTTCTGGTCGTTGGGAAAATCGTCTGGAGAACCAGGAATGGCTGTCATCCTTTTTGCAAACATACAAGCTAACCGCTCCGCTACCTATGGATGAGGAGTATGCTGTGTCTCTTTTGCAGTTGCGCGAACGTTTGAGACGTATGCTGGAAACCGTTGTGCATGGGGACCGATTCCAAGAGGAGGACCTTGTGGAATTGAACAAAGTATTGGCCCTCGCCCCATTTCATAGGCAGGTGTTGTTTGTAGAGGAGGAGGGCGGCTACAGGCAAAAGCAATCCAGCTCAACAGAGGGCTGGCCGCTTGTCATGACACAAATTGCTGCTTCTTTCGCGGAGTTGCTTGCCCCACAGCATCTTGAGCGAATCAAAATATGTGACAACGAGGATTGCCGCTGGGTGTTTTATGATGAAAGCCGCAACCGGGTGCGCCGCTGGTGTGATGACAAAATGTGCGGAAACTTGATGAAGGTCCGCCGTTTTCGTGAACGGAAAAAGGAAAAAGGGTGAAGCGCTAAAGCTCACCCTTTTTATCTGTTCATTTATGAAGCTGGGGTCAATTGGACCAGCTTAGGGTAGATGGACGAACCTGCTGCTACGATGCCTGAGCTTTTCCAGCAAAAATCGTTTCCTTGCGTATCCGTAATTTTGCCTCCGGCTTCCTGGACCAAAAGTGCACCAGCCAGCCAATCATACACCCCTTCACCGTATTCCCAGTAACCGTCGAGTCGCCCGCATGCCACATAGGCCAGATGGAGTGATACCGCGCCTTGCATGCGGATGGCAAAAGCCTCTGGCATCACTCTTGTCAAGGAATTTGCTGTATACTTACCGACCAAGTGGTTCATTGGCTCGGAGGAAGCAAAGAGTGTACCTAAAATGCACTCACTCAGCTGCGATTTGGCTGAGGTACTGATTTTTTGTCCGTTTAGAAAAGCTCCACCCCCGTCAATTGCTGTAAACAGTTCATCACGGCATGGATCATAGACAAAAGAAACAACCGTGCGTCCTCCGTCAATCAGGCAGAGGGAAGTAGCCCACATCGGCATACTTTGCAGAAAATGAACTGCTCCATCGATTGCATCCATCACCCAGTAAGGACTTGCGAATTCAGGCTGTTCCTGTGCAGCCAGATCGAATTCCGCGTCAGAGAATTCATAGGTGGGAAAACGCTCGGATAATGATTGCTTCAATCGAGCTTCAACCACGGCATTTACCTCTTCAAAGCGTTTAGCCATTGCTTCCTTGCTGTGGCAGGGCGCGCCATTTTCAAATTCCACTAGCAGCTCCTTTCCAACACTTCTTACCAGTTCCTCGCAAAATTGTACATCCTGTAAATTCATAACAATTCTCATCCCTTCTCTTTTTGGTAAAAATCGAGTAGTTTCCATACTTTTCAGCAAGTTCAGGACCAAAATCAGTCTCAGTCTCGATATGCTGCACGAGAAATTAAGTAGTATGTTTGAATACTACTATGAAAAGATTAGTTCGTCAACACCACGAAAATGTCGAGATTCACAAGTTATGCACATGTGCAGAGTGTTTGAGACATAATAAGTAGCATCATACGTGGGAACGGAAATGAGGTGGGTAGGATGAGTCAAGCACGCAAAAAATGGTTTCAGGCACTGGTATTGGTGACACTAGGGGCGATTTGTCTGGCTATATGGTATTTGCAGCCATATCAGCCCGATCAGGCAGCGTTAACGGCCATGCAAGGCGGTGAAGGGATTACGGTCATGGATACGAATGACTGGATTATCTTCCAAGGCGGGGAATCACGCGAACCGGGACTCATCTTATATCCGGGAGCACTGGTCAAACCGGAGAGCTATGCTCCGATTGCCCGTGCCTTGGCAGGCTACGGCTACCATGTTTTTCTCGCGCGAATGCCGCTGAATTTGGCCGTAAGCGATATGACGCGAGCGACACAAGTATTGAAGGCCTACCCAAATAAAACGTTTGTCATCGGAGGACATTCGCTCGGTGGTACCATGGCAGCTGAATTCGCAGCTAACCATCCGGACCGAATCAACGGTGTGTTTTTACTGGGAGCGTATCCGAACAGTCAGGGGAACTTGAAGAAGGTGAATTTGCCGGTGCTGTCTTTACTCGGATCTCGCGATGGAGTGATTAATATGGAAAAGTTTTTGGAGAGCAAGCAATATTTGCCGGAGCGTACGGTGTACATGTCCATAGAAGGGGGAAACCACTCTCAGTTCGGAAGCTATGGATCGCAGGAGGGCGACAAGCCCGCTGCCATTACTCCTCAGGAGCAGTGGCAGCAAACGGTGGCAGCAATCAAGGATTGGCTGCTTAATGATGTCATGATGATGAACGTGGAATAATACCGGATACAACACCTGTAATGCGAATGTTTTCCGAGGGGAGCAGCATAGGCGTATCTTGCTCGCGTGTGGTTGTAAACAAACATTCCAATGGATTGACGTCTGCTGCGATGCGCACAAGGAACTGCCCCTCTTGTCGGATCAACACAGGTCTGTCTTTTACGGGCTCCATCGAAAAGTCTGAGATCAATAGGGCGTCTCCAGGAAAAATACCGAGACCACTAAGACCGTCATCTCGCATGATGAGGGCAAAGCGGGCCACGTGATAGCTGGCTACCTGCAAAGAGGGCAACAGCGACAGCTCCTCGTCTTGGTCCAAGGCGAGATCAAAAAAATGAGTCGTGTATGCATCACCGGCAATAAAGACTCGTTTCATCAGGTATCCCTCCTGCATAAAAATAGCGTCATAATTTACCCATAGACGGGAAAACCTTTGGCATACATACGGCTAAGTATGCGCTCAAAACGGGCACGGGCAAGAGGCATCGGCACCTGAAAGCGCTGAGCCAACATCGCCGGTGCGTTGTATCGCGAGCAATCGGCCAAAAGGGGGCTCATCATGTAAATGGGTAGCAGCAAATGCTCGGCAAAATGATTCGCCTGCGATTCTTGCCAGTCAATCATCCATTCGCTGCTCTGGGGCTGAATGCCTTCATGAAGGAGCAAATGTCCGAGTTCGTGCGCGATTTTTACCCGCTGGGTAGCCAGATCAAGTCGCTCGTCCACTGCAATGATATAACGTCCTGGCGAAAACGGATGCGCGTGTGCACGACTCCTGCCGCAAATACGATGGACCTCGATGCCGTACGTCTCGCACAGCAGATGCAGATCGATTTGTTCAGGCGAATCGATGCCGTGATGCTGAAGCAATAAGTACACGCGACTCTCGAGCCATGTTTGCGGTTCGCAGATTTCTTGCAAAAGGGAGTGAAGCATCAAGGACCTCCTAAATGAATGGTAAGGAACGTACGTTCTGTTTTTTGCTGAAAAGAAAAACCCGCACTGGGGTTATTTTTTTTTGATGTCTTCCGTGATGTCAAACAAGGACGGAGGTCTTTCTTCGCGTACTCTACGGACTTTCCACTGTTTCTTCAAGTCGTACCAGTAGCGGCGAATTTCTTTTTTCTCCTCTTCTGAAGCGTCTAGGTACCCGTCTAGGAAATAGTAGTCGTCCGGGTCATCGATCTTTTCCTGCAAGAGCTCGTCCAACGAACGTTGATTTGTCTCTCCTGATGCGGGGAGAATATAGGCCGTGACTTCATCTGTGCGGCCCAACAACCAATCGGTCGTGACGTCCAGCACATCAGCCAATTGCCGCAGCATGTCATTCGGTGGTGTGCTGTGGTTGTTCTCGTAGTTACTGATCGTCCCCTTGGTCGTGCAGACATGCTCTGCCAACTCTTCCTGGGTCAGACCTTTTGTCTTACGAGCTGTGCGTAAGCGCTGAGATAGCATGAGCGTGCCAGTCCTTCCTGTGAGGATGTACAAATTTATTGTACTAAATGAGAAGGAAAAAGAAAAGTATGGATATAAATTTTGTTTTCAACGAATTATGTACAAGCCTTTTGTACAAAATACAGATAAGGACGATGCGGGAACACTCGTTCTGTACAGTGACAAAAGGGGAGATCAAACATGGAAGACCAAGTAACAACCGTATTACTTCAGCAAGGGCCATTTGCTGCTTTGTTTGTCTGGTTGTTGTTTTATATTATGAAGGCAAATCGAGAACGCGAGGGGCGTTTGCAGGACTTGCTGGACAAATACAGCGACAAATACGATTTGATCCTCGAGGAATTGCGAGAGATCAAGGGAAAAGTGAGGAAATAACGCTTTTTGACTTTATGTTGCCCAATTCCTTGAACAGCTTATTCATGAAAGGGGACAAATCGTTGTAACCTGTGTCAGACCTTGATCGGCCTTTTGCCCTTCCAGGTCTTTTTTTCTTGCTGTGTCCTTTTCCCCATTCACACGTCGTCTACTCAACCATCTGTGAAAAAGCATTACAGAAAGTACTTCAGGAAGCATATCCAACCGAACAAATACAATCGGTTCACTACATGCTTCGAGGCATGAACGATACGTACCTCGTGCAGACGATCGATCAAAAACGAATTTTCAGGCTGTATCGCAGTGATTGGCGAACAGAGGAAGCAGCTGTCGCGTTCGAGATGGAGCTCTTGCTCTATTTGAAAAGACAAGGAGTATCTGTATCTGTGCCAATTGCGGACGGTTCAGGAAACCATGTCTTGAGACTGCAAGCAGCAGAGGGCAATCGCTTTGGTGCGTTGTTCACTTTTGCCTGTGGCAAGGAGCAGGAGATCGATACCGAGGAATTGAGCGAACGATTCGGCAGAGCCGTTGCCGAGCTGCATGTCAAATCAGAAGGCTTTTTCACACAGCAAGCTCGCGAGGTTTGGGACGCCAAGGCGCTGATTCATCGCCCGTTAGCCATTATCGAGACACGTTTGCAGCATCGGAAGGAAGATTTTCAATTTCTCCAAAAGCTGGCGATGGAGCTGGAAGACAAGCTGAACGAGCATATCCTTGCCGGACTCGACTGGGGGATTTGCCACGGAGACCTTCAAGGGAATTTTAATCACGAACTTTTGTGAGGACAACGCTTATACTCACTTTGATTTCGACCTGTGCGGATATGGCTGGCGGGCGTATGATCTGGCTGCTTTCAAGCTGAGCCGAATATTGATCGAAGAAGATGACGAACTGGTCGAGGCGTTATGGAGTGCTTTTCTAAAAGGATATACTGAGGTTCGTCCCTTATCTGAAAACGATCAGGCTGCGGTGTCGCTTATGACAGTCATTCGCCAATTGTGGCTAATGGGGCTGTGCATGCATGATCCTCATATCATGGGTAGCAGTGATTCGGATGATGCTTTCGTGAGTGAGAAGATGGAATTTTTTAAAAAATATTTCGCGTGAACGAGAAGCGTTTTGCAAAGCGTTGTCAGAAAAACATGCGCCCCGAAGTCAATGATAGGTAAGTCATACATTGACGAGAAAGAGGGAGAAAAGCATGTTACCGTACATCGGAAGTGGCCCATACTGCTACGCAAATTCTTCAGCTATGCTTTTGGAGACAATTGGGGAGAAGGTATCGCCTGCTGTACTTGAAGTCCTCTCTGGCGTAGGCATCGGGGCGATGTGGCATGAGGAGCAGAAAGTCATTTATTTCGGTCAAGAGATTCCCGACCGTGGTGTCAGTCATGCGTTGGAGCTGCTAGGGTTTAGCTGGACGGAAAAGTCAGCGGATGCTGAGGGAGAGCCACCATTGGAGGAATTACGGCGTGACGTGGAACATGGACCCGTTTTGCTCGGACCACTTGATATGGGCTATTTGACGTATAATCCCAATGCTGCTTATTTGGGGGGCGCAGACCATTTTGTTCTTGCATACAGGATGGATGAGCAAGCAATCTACCTGCATGATCCGGCAGGATTCCCTTTTGTGAGCTTGCCATTGTCCCAGTTTGTCTTGGCATGGAAAGCTGAAAAAATCTTCGATCGCCTCTTTTCTTATCACTACTGGACAGCACCAAAGCGTGTAGGCAGTCCGTCAGAGGAGGAACAAGCTGCAAACGCCCTTCGTTTATTCCAAGGGATTTATCAGGAATGTGCATCGGCTAAACCAAGCACTTCGGTCCTATACGGAAAGGAAGCGATCCTGCGGATAGTGAAACGGATAGAAGAGGAGGGCGGCCTCTCCCCAGCAGAAATTGGTCATCTCTCCTATTTTGCTTTCCAATTAGGGGCGAGGCGAGCCATGGATTTCGCTGTGTTTTTCTCGAAGCATGCGCCAGAGCTGGCGGCAATTAAAGAGAGGCAGGCGAAGCAATTTGGACGTTGTCACACACTGATCGTGGAAAAGAATGAGCAAGAGCTAGCGAATGCCATGCGCGTATTGGCAGACATCGAAGAGGAATTTCGCCACGTGCTTTGCGCCAAATAATATTGTTCCCCCAAGTGAGTAAGTAATGCTCATTGGGGGTTTTCTTTAATTTGAATATTATTACTTTTTTATGACTCATGACAATCTCATCCCGGATGTGTTACCTTGTTATTCATTAGTCCGCGTTAAGGAGACAAAGTCCATTCCACGTGGACGTTATTTATTAAAAATTAACGGAGGTTTACTATTAATGAAAAAGCTAGGTTTACTACCCAAAATCCTGATCGCCATTGTCCTCGGGATCGGGATCGGTTCTATATCGCCGATTTGGGTTGTGAAAGGATTGGCTACATTTAGTGGCCTGTTTGGAAATTTCCTCGGATTTGCGATTCCGTTGATTATCATTGGATTTATCGCGCCAGGCATCGGTGAGCTGGGCAAAGGGGCAGGGCGTTTGCTTGGGGTAACCACAGGGGTTGCTTACCTGTCAACGATCCTTGCAGGAACGCTTGCTTATTGGGTCAGTACGAGTATTTTTCCACACATTCTTGAGGTAGGTGGACTGGTGAATCAGTATGCCAACCCGGAGGAAGCACTGGTGAAGCCATTCTTTACCGTGGACATGCCGCCGATTGTAGGTGTGATGACAGCATTACTGCTTGCCTTTACCCTTGGTCTTGGAGCGACTGTCATCAAAGGGAATGCCCTCCAAAATGTGATGGTAGACTTGAGAGATATCGTCGAGAAGCTGATTGCTTCCGTCATTATCCCGTTGCTTCCCTTACATATTCTGTCTGTATTTTCCAACCTGACCTATGGTGGACAAGTCACCATCATTCTATCCGTCTTCGTGAAAGTTTTCGTCATGATTATCGCCTTGCATCTATTCTATCTGTTCGTGCAGTACATGATAGCAGCCCAGATGGGACGCAAAAATCCATTTACGCTGATAAAAAATATGCTCCCCGCTTACTTCACAGCGATTGGAACGCAATCATCTGCGGCCACTATTCCTGTAACACTGAAGCAGACCAAGAAAAACGGTGTGAGCGAAAAGATCGCAGATTTCGTCGTTCCACTCTGTGCGACAATCCATCTTTCCGGAAGCACGATTACGCTTGTCAGCTGTTCCATGGCAGTCATGATGCTAAATGACATGACGACATCCTTTAGCGTGATGTTTCCGTTCATTTTGATGCTGGGCGTAACGATGATCGCCGCACCAGGTGTGCCGGGTGGTGCAGTCATGGCAGCACTCGGATTGATGGAGTCCATGCTTGGATTTACTACTACGTTGACTTCGCTGATGATTGCTTTGTACATCGCGCAGGATAGCTTCGGTACTGCTTGTAACGTAACGGGTGATGGTGCGATTGCGGTGATTACGGATCGATTGAGTGAGGAGAAGGCGGCATAAAATTGCTGTTATTGGGAACGAGAACCTGTCCAGATGTGGATGGGTCTTTTTTGTAGATAAAGGCATGAGAAATTATCATTATCAAATTTTTACTAAAAACGACAATATTATTCAAGAAATATTATATTTTGACAATTGATGGAATTGGTGTTATATTTCTCTTAACCCAAAATATAGGAGGTTATTTTCGTGAAAAAAGTCCTACTAGCATTGACTCTAGTATTTGCTGTATCGTCTTCTGCATTTGCTGCAAGTTCGGAAACAGAGCCTAACAATACCTTTGAAACGGCTGATTCCTTTACAATAAACACAAGCATTTCAGGAACTACTGATTTCGATGACCGAGATTATTTTGTTTTTCAAGCAAACAAGACTGGGAAAGTTCGCGTTACCCTGACACATACGAATGACAAAGGGGCCCCAGCATTCCAAGTATATGAACAAGACCGCACTAAGATTGGAACGTCTGACTACAGCACTCCGATGGAGATCAATGTAGTTGCAGGTAAAAATTACTATGTGCAAGTATTGGGAATAATCGGTTACCCATCCTATACTGTATCCGCTGAAAATCTGTAATCAAGGATTGTCTAAAAAATAGATAACTCAGTTGCAGAACAGCTTCGGTACGGCTTAAGACATATGCGACTTGTGATTACGGATCGATTGAGGAAGACAGCTTGATAATCTACAGAAGGAACCTGTCCAATTGTGGATGGGTTTTTTTCTGTAAATAATAGGACAAATAACTTTCGCAAATTATCGCTCATATCGGCGGTGCTGATCCGGAAGCGAGATTGACGATCATTAAGATGCACCGTGTAATCGTTAAAGGAATTACTGTTGAAGCTCGGAAACGTTCGTGTGGAGTGTAATTTGCACGTGTGGATGGAGCGGGGCCAAATTCCCCCGTTTCCAACTAGTTCGAATTATATTATCATTGGATATAATTCCATCATTCTACTTTTTGCGAAAAGGGGAATACATAACGCAATGTTTAACGAACGGAAAGCGTTACAAATGACATTGCAGGCCATGCTAGAGCAGCGTATGGCACTGCGTCGACATTACGTCGATCAGGACAAGCAGTTGGGAGCTGACATCAAGCAGCTTTTGAGCCGCATTCGCGAGTTGGATAACGAAGCCGGGATCGGAGACGAAGAGAGCCCTGACGATGTAACTTTGGCAACAGAGGAATTTTCGGATGATTTGATGAAGCGAATGAAGGTGAGAAAGGCGCACATTCGTCATGATTATGTGGAAGTTGCGAAGCACATCGAAAACCTGTTACGGGAAGCGATGTCTCCAATGTCATTGGCTGATCTCTGCTCCGTGTTGAAAGCACGGCACCAGGTAGAGTTTGCGAGTCCCTACATTGGTGTACAGAAGTCATTAAAGTATTTGCCCCAAGTAAAAGTAGAAAAGGACGGGCGGAAACTGATTTTTTCACTCTAGGCAATCAGGGTGAGAGAGGCAGTTTCACGGGAGGCAAGACCCAAAAAAGGCGATGTGTCTATGCACAATCGCCTTTTGGTGTCTATGATTGTCTTGCTTATTGCAAGAAGGATTTGAGCATCCAAATGTGTTTTTCCAGGCTGCTGCGGATTCCCAACAGCATATCGGCTGTCCCTTCATCGTCCGCTTGATCAGCTGTTTCCATAGCCAGCTTCAACTCGTCTACAAGAATGGAGAAGTCTCTCGTGATCGTTTCTACCATTTGCTCAGCTGTTTCGTCTCCCTCTGCTTCGGTGATGCTTGCAGTGTTCAGACATGCAGCCAGAGTCGCTACAGGCTTTCCACCGATGGAGAGGACGCGTTCAGCAAGGGTATCGAGATTTGCTGCTGCTTCGTTGTACAATTCCTCAAATTTTGCGTGGAGTGTAAAGAAGTGAGGTCCTTTTACATTCCAGTGAAAATTGTGTAGTTTCGTATAGAGGACTGTCCAGTTCGCCACTTGTTTATTGAGAACGCTGTAGAGTGTGTTTTCCATCGAGAATCTCTCCTTGTTTATAATTATTATTTATTTAAACTTATTATAAACTAATAAGAATTATTGTCAACACCCAGGAGGAAATTTATGTCGCAGCTGCGTATCGGTGCGGTTATTTTAGCAGGCGGAAAAAGCAGCAGAATGGGCTCTCCAAAGCAAAAATTACCATGGAGGGACGGAACCTTTTTAACAGAGTTGGTAAAGGAGGTACAAGCGATTGGCTTGTCTTGTTTCATTGTAGCGAACGATTTTTCGGGCACTCAAGTGACACAAAAGGAACAAATTGATGAACAGCCCGTCACAATAACTCCTGATCTGGTACCATCCTGCGGTCCTGTCAGTGGGTTGGTTACTGCTTTTCGCGTAAGTACCGAGGATGCTTTGCTGGTGTTGTCCTGCGACCTACCTTTTATGGATCGTGTACAAATAGCGAAATTCATTGAATTTGCCAGGGAGAGGGACGAGTGGGATGTGATTGTTGCCCAATCAGAAGGCCGAACCCATCCATTATGTGCTGTGTACCATCGGAGAACGCAGAGTAATTGGGAGCAGGCTCTTTTGAATGGACAGCGAAGATTAATGCGAACTTTAGATGAACTGCGAGTGGTGCCCTTGCCTGATGAATGCTTGGACCCTTGGGCTGTATTTAATGTCAACACACCTGAAGAGTACGAGCAGGCAAAACTTGAAGAAAAACGCAGAAAGACAGGACATGCTTGAGACGTGTCCTGTTTTTTGTTTGGAAAAAAGGGGCTTTTCATAAAGGGCTATCATACAAGCGTTTCTCGGGACAAACCGTATGAATAGTAGTGATGGCTAACGAAAGGAGGGAGCGCAATGACAAGAAAGTGCAAAAAACAAGGCAAACACCACGGTCACCACTGTTGTTGCAAAAAACCCGACAAATACGACCACCACTGTTGCGGCAAAAAAACCGAAAAGAATTACGACCACCACTGCTGTTGCAAAAAAACCGACAAATATTACGATCACCACTGCTGCTGCAAAAAACGTGACAAGTATTACGGTCACCACTGCTGTTGCAAGAAACACGACGATTATTACGAGCCACAATGCTGCTGCAAAAAGCATGAACATTGCCACGATCACTGCTGTTACTGCAATGACCATGATTGCAAAGGCACTGAAAAACATGACCACCACTGTTGCAAGAAGCAAGACATAGATGATGAAGACGAAGAAGAGGACGACGACGAAGACAAAGATGAAGAAGATGATGAGGACGAAGACGAAGACGACCACTGCAAGCATAAAAAGAAACAATGCTGCTGCAAATAAAAAATTCCCACGTTGAAAGAACAAAAGCCCGAGATGCTAACTCGGGCTTTGAGATTACCAGATGAAATAACATAGAAAAGCGGGAAGGCTCTAAGCTTGTCCCGCTTTTGATTGATTCCTTCTTTAAGGCAGAAGAATTCTTTCGGCTTGTGTATACACGTTCATTTTGTCATTGCGGATAAATCCGACTGCGGTGAGCTTCAGCTCATCTGCCAGTTGAAGGGCGAGATCAGTTGGAGCGGACTTGGACAAAATGATGCCAGCACCAATCTTGGCAGCCTTGAGCAGCACCTCAGACGAGATGCGTCCACTAAATACTAGAATTTTGTCCGTGGTGGAAATGTTATCTTGCAAGCATTTCCCATAGATTTTGTCGAGCGCATTGTGCCGCCCGATATCGGAGTACTGAAGCAAAACTTCATCCGGTGTACAGAGGGCTGCATTGTGGACACCACCTGTTTGGCGGTGAATCTCAGACGACGCTTGCAATTCCTTCATCAGGCGCATGCATTGGGCGGGGGTGACAGTTGTTGTGCTTTCAACAGGCTTTGCTGTGCGCGCATCGCTAAAAAAGTAAAAGGACTGTCTGCTTTTTCCGCAGCAGGAAGTAATTCTGCGTTTGGAGTAAAAGCTCTGGGACAAAATTGTTTCTTTATGCAAATCAACGTAAGCAAATCCTTGGGCCTCATTAATCGTAAGCTGCTTTATTTCCGAGTAGCTCTTGATGACGCCTTCGGCTGCGAGAAAACCGATGACCATCTCTTCCAGGTCGGCCGGAGTACATACGATTGTAGCGAATTCCTCATCATTGAGAAAAATCGTGAGGGGGTACTCGGTGACGATTTCGTCGTCTTCCCAGCCATGTTGGTCAGCCGAAATTTTTAACACGGGCAGTCGGGTGGTGATGGTTAGATCGGACATACGGGCCTCCTTTTTGTCGAAATTATGAAGTTTTCATGGCTATTTTGTGAGGAAAATATTGTCGAGTGAACGCTTACATGGTAGTATACTATGTGAGATGAAAAGTGTCATAAAATTTTCGTCTTTCCATGTATTCATAGCGTAAGGACAGATTGACACGGAGCAGCGACCCTGCCACCGATTATTTTGTAGCCTTGCAGCGAAAATTACATAGTGAACACAATGCTTGTTGATGCTGATGTAGCGTTCCTGCTGATGATTAACTGCTGTGTTTCATCGTAGTCCTCGTTTCCATTTGTGGAGACCTGGGTGAGTCGGTGAAATCGGCAGTTTTTCTTTTTTTCGAGAAGGCTGTTGATGGATCCACAGCATGCTCAAGACCATTGCAAAGGAGATGAATGATTTGGAACAAAAAGTGAAAAACCGCTGGCTTATCGCGTTGGCTGCGGTAGGCATCCACATCTCGATTGGGTCGGTATACGCCTGGAGTGTATTCACCAAGCCAATTACCGAGCAATTCGGCTGGGACTTGCCGGATGTTCAATTTACGTTTAGCATTGCGATCTTGTTCTTGGGGCTGTCTGCTGCCTTCCTCGGTCATTATGTCGAAAAGCACGGCCCGCGTAAAGCTGGTATTCTCGCATCGATCTTTTTTGGAGTAGGAACTGTCGGGGCTGGATTGGCGATTCAATTGAGCAGCTTGCCTCTGTTGTACGTATGTTATGGAGTGCTGGGCGGTATTGGACTTGGGGTAGGTTATATTACGCCAGTATCGACTCTGGTCAAATGGTTTCCGGATCGCCGCGGTTTAGCAACGGGTCTTGCCATTATGGGCTTTGGTTTTGCTTCCATGATTGCCAGTCCGATTATGAACGCTTTGATTGCAAATGTAGGAATCGCGAACACCTTTTATATTTTGGGCCTTATATATTTCGTTGTAATGTTGGCTTCTGCTCAATATTTGGCTCCACCTCCAAAAGGCTGGGTACCGGCTGGATTTTCCGCTGAGGGAACAGTTGGCAGCAAGCAAATCAAAAAAGATTTGTGCCAATTGACTGCCAACGAAGCGATCAAGACACGCCGTTTTTACTGGCTGTGGCTAATGCTGTTTATCAACGTGACATGTGGGATCGCTGTTATTTCGGTAGCATCGCCGATGGCGCAAGAAATGGTGGGGATGTCTGTCGGAACAGCAGCACTGATGGTAGGGCTAAACGGTTTATTCAACGGTGGTGGACGAATCGGCTGGGCGTCTCTGTCTGATTTCATTGGACGACCAAATACGTACACAGCTTTCTTTGCTATCCAAATGGTATTGTTCTTCTTGTTGCCGAATATGTCCAATCCGATCTTGTTCATGGTAGCGATGTTCATCATTATGACCTGTTACGGTGGTGGCTTTGCATCCATTCCGGCGTACATTGGTGACCTGTTTGGAACGAAGCAATTGGGCGCAATTCACGGTTATATTTTAACGGCATGGGCTGCTGCCGGCTTGGCAGGACCGATCTTTGCAGCATGGGTTCGCAAGACGACAGAAAGCTATACAGGAACCATGAGTGTTTTCGCAGGAATGTTCGTTGTCGCTCTGGTGATCTCGCTAGTAATCCGTCTGGATATCAAAAAACTGAAGGAAGAAGCCAAACAAAGAGAAAAGTCTGTTGAATTGGCTAGTTAATCAATGGTAAAGTTTAAATAGAGAATGATTTGAAGTAAAGGTGATTTTCCTCGATGAATAAGTTCGAAGCAGAATTCAGTAATTTGGTCAGGGCTTTCCGAAAGCGCCATATGGGAAAGGGACCTAGCAAGATCAGCACCACGTTCTGCAAGAACTGGGCGATCTGCGAGATGGAAGGCAACCTTTCTCCGGTGGAAAAGTTCATCGCCACTTCGGAAGACGGAAAGCAGACATTACGAGCTGCCCGAACCGAAATGGTCAAAGAGATCTATCGGAAACACCAGCCAGTTGACATGGAAGCGTTTCTTGGAGCAAAACTCGTTGATCTATTCGTCGATATTGACATCGAACGGGATTTTGGAATGTCGATCTTTGTTTTTGATCAAGACATCGAAAAGAAAATGAAAAACGAACCGTAAGTCTAAACGAAGCAGCGTCCCTGTTCACCGGCTTAGACGTAACGGAATTCGCGAAAAGCAAACACGAAGTTGAGACTAGGTAGCGAACCTGCCGTAGACAACCACCGTGAACACGCTCTTTTCCTATAGGACAAGGGACGGTTTCATGGTGGTTTTTTCGTCTCAATGGAGTTTATTAGAGGGGAGACTAAAGAAATGGGCAAGACCAAGCATGGCGGACCAATTAAGCTGGATACTTCGTGGAAGCCTTCCTTATGGGCTTCACTGATGCCGATGGGGCTCGGGAAAATCAAGCCGCATCACATTCGGGATACGATGAAGGTGGCCTATGACAATCGCGATAATTTGGGTTATGCCTATCGCATTTTGACACAAGGGGTATGTGATGGCTGCGCTCTCGGCGTATCCGGCCTCTACGATCAGACGTTGACTGGTCCGCATTTGTGCACCACGCGACTGAACGTCCTGCGTCTCAATACCATGCCTGCCATGGATGCCAAATGGTTTGAGGATGTAAATGCGCTGCGTAAGCTATCCAGCGAAGAATTGCGCAAGCTGGGAAGAATTCCGTATCCGCTTTCAAGAAAACCAGGCGAAAACAAGTTCACCCGCATTAGTTGGGATGAAGCGTTAAACCGCATCGCGAGAAAAATCAAAAACATCAGCCCGAAACAGCTGGCCTTTTTCTTGACCGCTCGTGGGATTACCAACGAGGTATACTACACAGCAGCTAAAATGGCTCGTTTCCTCGGAACCAACAACATCGACAACGCATCACGTATTTGTCACTCACCGAGTAAGACAGCACTGAAGCGTTCGGTTGGGATTGGTGCATCGAGCTGTAACTATCAGGATTGGATCGGTACCGATGTGCTCGTATTCTGGGGCTCTGTACCAGGCAACAACCAGCCTGTATCAACGAAATACATGTATGCTGCGAAAAAAGCAGGAACGAAAATTATCCTGATCAACCCGTACAGAGAGCCAGCGATGGAGAAGTACTGGATTCCATCTGTACCGGATAGTGCTTTGTTCGGGACGAAGATTGCGGACGATTTCTACCAAGTGAACATTGGCGGCGACATCGCATTCATGAACGGTGTGATGAAGATTTGGTTCGAGATGGAGGAAGCCAAGCCAGGTTCTGCGATCAATCATGAATTCATCAAGGAGCACGCGAACGGAATCGAGGAGCTGCGCAAGCATGTGATGAATGAATCGTGGGATAAGATCGTAGAATCCTCCGGTCTCAGCCGCGAGCGTATCAAAGAATTCGCAGAACTGCTCGCCAACTCCAAAAATGGTGTATTCGTATGGAGTATGGGTCTGACCCAGCACAAATTCGGTACGGACAATATTTCTCAAGTAGCCAATCTGGCCATCCTTCGTGGATTCTTGGGTCGCAAGCACACTGGTCTCATGCCGATTCGCGGACACTCCGGCGTACAAGGCTCCGGTGAAATGGGTGCCGATCCGTTCAGCTTGCCAGGTGGAGATTTTGAAGAAAAATCCTGGAACCGCATTGAAAAGATCTGGAACTTCCCGATCCCGAAATGGCAAGGAGATATCGTCGGTATTTCTTTGGAAAATGCAGTGTTGCCGGATGGACATGAGCGTAAGACGAGATTGTTCTATACGAGTGGCGGCAACTTCCTGGAGACGATGCCAGATCCGGACTTCATGCAAAAATGCTTGGAGAGCATAGAAGTGCGTGTACATCAGGACATCATTTTCAACACATCCACGCTGGTGGATGCGAAGGAAGAAGTCATCGTACTGCCAGCAATGACTCGCTACGAGCAGCCGGGTGGCGGTACATCGACAAGTACAGAGCGTATGGTTTACTTCAGTGCCGAAGTGGAAGGGCCTCGTATTGAAGAAGCTCGTTCTGAATGGGAGATTTACGTAGATCTGGCGGCACGAGTCAATCCAGAGAAAAAGCATCTGATGCACTTCTCAAGCGCAGCTGAAATTCGCGCAGAGATTGCCTTGGCCAATCCGAACTACGATGGTATCCAGCATCTGAAAAACCGTGGAGATGTTTTCCAATGGGGCGGTGCATGGTTGTGTGAAGGCGGCGTATGCCCGACACCGGATGGCCGAGCGAATCTGATTCCGATTGAGATTCCGGATTTGAACAAGCCAGAGGGACACTTCTATGTAACGACTCGTCGCGGTAAGCAGTTCAACTCGATGATTTATAGCAAGAAAGACCCGTTCAACAATGCAGACCGTTATGATATCCTGATCAATGCAGAGGATGCAAAAGAACTGCGCATTGCAGAAGGCGAAAACATCGTCGTTTACAATAAATATGGAACGTTCCAAGGACGTGCCAAATTCGAGGACACCAGACGCGGAAACATTCAAGTGCACTGGCCGGAAGGGAATGTACTCATTCCGAAGGGTGTATACGAGACATACGCAGGTATTCCCGAATACAATACAGCCGTGAAGGTTGAAAAAGCGGACACTTTCCACGCCAACAAAGATTTGAAATATGTGGAGAGAGAAGTAGAAGATTTGGAAGTAAACGTCGGCTGACGAGCTGCAGCAATGGGTGGTCAAGATTAGGGGGAACAAGCCATGCGTTTTTCGCGACAAACACTCTCGGTTGAGGAAGCGATGAGCAAGCTGTTGGCTAAATTGCTAACGGGGAGAACGGAACAAGTGCAGATCGGGGAGGCATACGGGCGGATACTTGCCACTGATCTACGTGCAACATACGATTTGCCGCACTTTGACCGCTCGCCGCTGGATGGATTTGCTGTGAGAGCTGACGATACGGTTGGGGCCTCCGTTGATCACCCGATTACGCTAACAGTGCTAGAGACGGTTGCGGCCGGGCAAGTACCTACCAAAGAATTGAAAAAGGGCTGCGCGACTCGGATCATGACAGGCGCGATGATGCCTGCGGGTGCGGATGCGGTCATCATGTTTGAGCAAACGTACAACCCAGCCGAAGAGGCGGATGCTGTGCGAATCAAGCGGGAGATGAAGCCTGGGGAAAATGTATCGCGTCGCGGTGAAGAGATGGCCAAAGAAACGATCATTGCCAAGGCGGGCGAGCGGATTAACGCAGGTACTCTCGCCAGCTTGGCTACGTTTGGCTATTCGCAGGTAGAGGTGTTCTGCAAGCCGCGTGTCGGTCTGATTTCGACTGGAAGCGAGCTGTTGGAGATTGATCAGCCGCTTGCTCCAGGCAAAATTCGCAACAGTAATACGGTGATGCTGACTGCCTTGATTGCCGAGGCAGGGGGCATCCCTGTTTCGTTTTCAAGATTGCCGGATGATTTGTTGGTGGCGAAGGCGAAAATTAGTGAATGCTTGCGGGACGTGGATCTGGTCATTTCAAGCGGCGGTGTGTCCGTTGGGGATTTTGATGTGATCGCGGCTCTAGTGGATGAGCCTGAGGTGGAGCTTTTGTTCAACCGGATCGCGATACGTCCAGGAAGTCCGACGACGGCCATGATCATGGAAGGCAAGCCTTTTATTGCCCTGTCAGGGAATCCGGGTGCCTGTTTTCTCGGATTTGAGTTATTTGCGCGGGCAGCCATTCGTCGCATCTCGGGAGAAGCCCATGTGGTACAGCAGGTGATAAAGGCGAGACTTGGCGTCGATTATACGAAGCCTTGTCCATACCCGCGTTATCTGCGAGGGAAGCTCCTCGAAAAAGACGGGGCTTTGCACGCAATCCCTGATTTCAATGAAAAGGCAGGGAATCTGGGGACGTTGAAGGACAGCGAATGCTTTATGATCATACCAGCTGGGGGAAGCGGGAAAAAAGCAGGAGAGCTGGTTGATGTTCTCACCCATGCGGCCCCAACCTGGAGAAGAGAGGGATAGCGTATGGTCAAGCCACCTTGTGTTTTGCAGATTGTCGGTTATTCAAACAGTGGCAAGACGACGCTGCTCACTAGGCTCATTCCGATTCTCGAAAAGGCTGGGATAAGAGTTGGGGTCATCAAGCATGATGGCGGACACGATTTTGAGTGGGATCAACCTGGGAAGGACACTTGGCGTTATCGTGAAGCCGGGGCCTCGCTAGTGGCTATCACATCCAAAACGAAAACGGCCATCGTGGAGCAAAAGCCGCAAGAGCTGTCCGTCCTGATCCAGCGTCTGGCAGATGCCGGGGCCCAGCTCGTTTTGGTCGAAGGCTTCAAGCGTGAAGGCTATCCAAAGCTCGTCCTGCTTCGCAGGCCAGAAGATGAAGAGCTCTTATCTATCGTTACGCATCTGGTAGGGATCGTAGGTTGGTCGGACAAGCGTCAGCCGGGGTTGCCCTTTTTCGATATTAATGACATAGACAACATAGCCAATTTTGTAAGGGAACGGGTTTCCGTTTGGCGTTGTCAAAACTGATTAGAAACATTGAGATCATTCCAGATTGATTCGGGATGATCTTTTTTTGTAGCATGGCAGATGATCCATGTAATGAAAAATGTGGTAATGTAAATAAAAAATCGGCGAGAAATGATAAGGAGCAAAGAACATGAAATGCCCTCATTGTCACAACGAATTAAATGAACTGCCTTTCTGTTACGGAATAGAAGCGCCACATTATTTTTACATGGTACCAGAAGAGAAACGAACAGAATTAATAAAGGACTTTTGTGTAATTGATGAACAGCATTTCTTTATTAGAGGACATATTGAAATACCAATAATAGATAGTCATGAGAAATTTATATGGAGTGTTTGGGTTTCTCTTAGTGAAGAAAACTTTTTGAGATCAAATGAATTGCTGCACGTAGAAGGAAGAGAAAATGAAGAACCTTATTTTGGGTGGTTATCGACTGAACTTTCCATCTATCCAGAAACTACCCTATCCTTAAAGACTTGGGTACATACACAAAAAGTTGGTGCGGTTCCCTTCATAGAATTAGAACAAACGAGTCATCCACTTGCGGTTGAACAAAGGGATGGAATTACAATGGAGAGAGTGAAAGAAATTGCTCATTTCATCAATCATACCGAGTAATCAGAAAATGCCTGCTGCCGGGATGTTCCGGCAGCTTTTTCGTTTTCTCATGCTTTAGACGGTAGCTTATGGATTGCTTCAATTAGGTAGTTTTGGACGTATATATTCACTCCAATGGCTGATAAACTTGCAGCATATTTCAAAATAATAGGAGTGATAACAATGGATGGAGTGCGTTACAAAATAAGAGAAGTATTAGATGAGAGCAAGATTGAGACATTTTTGCAGCAAGCTAGAATCGGGCATCTTGGAATGGTCGATGGTCATCTGCCATATGTAGTTCCGCTCAATTTTGTTTGGACAAATGGGAAGCTTTATTTCCATGGTGCCACCGGCGGGAGAAGAAATCAGGTTATGGATGCTAATCCAGAGGTCTGTTTTACGGTTTGCGAAGAATATGGAACGATTACTGATCCGGTGCCAGCTAAGACGGACACAGCGTATATGAGTGTAATGATTTTTGGCAAGGCACAGCCTATCGTTGATCTGGATGAAGCTACACACATGTTGCAAGAAATGATGAATAAGTATGTGCCAGGCTACTATAATCGGCCTTTACCCAAGCAGCACGTAGACAAATATCGTTCGGCAGTATTCGGTGGTCCGGTTCAGGTGTACCGGATAGATCCACAGCATATCACTGCGAAAGAAAATCCAATGGAAGAAGAAAAAATGTTCAAACCTGGTAAAACCGTATAATCTCCGCAAGACGAAAAATGCCTTCTTCAATGGTGGATTCATCTACTTTAGCAAAACCCAGTACCCATCCTTTTCGATCGCATCTCAAACAATACTTGCTAAGAGGATAAACACGGATTCCTTTTTCTAGTGCCAGGATCGTCGCGGCTTTTTCATCAAACGATTTATCAGCTTCAAGAAGGATATGCAACCCCGTTTCTACGCCGCTTAGTGTGAAGTGTTCGACGAGACCTGTCGTGATGATGGCCTTCGTCATGGCTTCATGTCTGCGCCGATAAACATTTCGAACCCGTCTCATATGGCGCATGAAATGACCATGCTCAATAAAATGAGTAAGCGTTAATTGCTCCATAATCGGAAGATGTCGATAGGTTAATTCATGGACGTGGGCGAGCTGACGAATGGCCTCTTTGGGACCAACGATTGCCGATATCCGTATACCAGGAGCAATCATTTTGGAAAAACTCATCATATACAACGTGTTCTGAGGTCGTTGACTGAACAAGGTCGGAAGTGGGTCGCCGCGATAGCGAAATTCGCTGTCGTAATCATCCTCAACAATCCAAAACTGTTGCTCGGCAGCCATGTGTAACAATTGTTGCCTGCGAGGTTCGGACATAATGACTCCAACCGCACACTGATGCGATGGCGTAACATAGACAAGCTTGGACCCCGGATGAATCTGGTCTGCGCATAACCCGTACTCGTCAACTGGAACGGGGACAACCTGCATACGCCGATACTTCATTGCCATCCAGGCAGCAGGGAAGCCAGGATCTTCTACAGAAACGGTATCCCCTTCATGTAAAAGGGCTTGGGCGATCAGATCGATGCTATGTTGTGCACCTGAGGTTAACATGATTTGATCGATATTTACATGAATGCCCCGTTCAAGTGACAAGTAACGTTGAATCTGTTCTCGTAGCGGTTGGTATCCATAGGCATTGCCATAAGCCCAACTGTCCAGATTCGTTTCTGTGGAAGCCTGTAAAAACGAACGTCTCCAAATCTTTTGAAAATGTTCGTCCAAATATGGCTCATGGGGACTGAAATCGACCTCAACCTTTTGACGATCTCTGTCCCCGAACCAACCGTGCAAATGACAGATTGTAGCGTTTAATAAAGGCAATTCGGGAGGGGCAGGTCCTTCGGGCGCAGCAACCTCTGAAGGACGAGTTGCATAAATCCATTCGCTAACTCTCGTTCCACCGCGGCGAGAGGTGACAGTGTAGCCGCGGCTGAATAACTCCTCATAAACAATCTGTATGGTTGAACGGGAAACGCCAATTAGAGAAGCGAGTTCGCGGGAGGGTAGTAGCAATTCACCTGGCTGCCATTTTCCAGAGGTAATATTATGGATCGCTTGGTCCAGCAGTTGCTGCCAGATTGGGCGTTCGTCATCTCGGTTTACGGTTAGCATTCATTCACCCTCAGTATTTTTTATGGAATTTAATAACAATCCATTGGTTGATATGCTAACATGGCAAACATTTTTTTTGCAACAAGACGGTTGGGGGACGACTTTTTCTTATGGTGTTTTGAAATTGTCACAAATCGTTTCGATTTCCTGTGACCAGAATCACATGTGCATGCGTGAACCTCCCGTACACTTGAAATATAGAAAGAACGAAGCACTTCAAGGAGGTTCTATAATGTTAAGCCAAAAAACCATTGAAATCATAAAATCAACCGTTCCTGTGCTAGAGGTGCACGGAACTGCCATTACAAAACGTTTTTATCAAATGATGTTTGCCAAGCACCCTGAGCTTCTCAACATTTTCAACCACGCCAATCAAAAGCAGGGAAGACAGCAAACAGCTCTGGCCAATGCGGTGTATGCTGCGGCTTTGTATATTGATAAGCTGGAAACAATTTTGCCTGTTGTGAAGCAGATTGGACACAAGCACCGCAGCTTGGGAGTAAAGGCTGAACACTATCCAATCGTCGGGGAAAACCTGCTTGCTGCGATTAAGGACGTACTTGGCGATGCCGCTACGGACGAGATTTTACAAGCGTGGGCAGAAGCGTATGGCGTCATTGCGGATGCCTTCATCGGTGTAGAACACGAAATGTATGAAGAGGCGAGCGGGCAGCCCGGAGGATGGGTAGATTTCAGAGAGTTTATCGTCCAACGCAAGGTGAAGGAAAGTGACGTAATCACTTCCTTCTATCTGGTTCCGGCAGATGGTCAACCGATTTCCAGCTATCAGCCAGGGCAGTATATCAGCGTCAAGGTAGAATTACCGGGTGAGGAATTTACTCACATTCGCCAGTACAGTCTCTCTGATGCGCCAGGGAATGCGTACTACCGCATTTCTGTCAAACGCGAGGATGCGATGCAGGATAAGCCAGCAGGAAAAGTATCCGTTTATTTGTCTGAAGAAGTGAAGGAAGGAGATAGCCTGCAGCTGTCTGCTCCGGCCGGAGATTTTACTTTGCAGCAAGAGGACAGCCGTCCGGTTGTGCTACTCAGTGGCGGTGTAGGATTAACCCCAATGATCAGCATGCTGAACACACTGATCAAATCGGGAACAGACCGTCCGATCACCTTCATTCACGCAGCCAAAAACGGAAATGTGCATGCCATGAAGCAGGCAGTAGAGGAGCTGGCCGAAAAACATCCACAGCTTTCTGTTCACTGGTGCTATACACAGCCGACCGAACAAGATCGATTGAACGGTGCTTTCCAGAAAGAAGGATATATCGATTTGCCGTGGCTGCAAAAGGTCATCGATACAAAAGAGGCGAGCTACTATTTCTGTGGTCCAATTCCATTCATGAAGACGATCAACGGTGCTCTGTTGGAATGGGGAGTGCCAGCAGAAGACATTCATTTTGAGTTTTTTGGTCCGGCAGCGACCTTGGCATAAAGAGGCTCTCACGAAAAAAACTCAAGCTTACTCGCGATTCGCAGCTTGAGCCCGTAGCAGTCGATTTACTGTCTCGCGGCGAAGCCCGATGAGCTGACCGATTTCATCCTGAGTCAGTAACTCCGAAAGCGAGGCGACAGGGATGAATGACTGAAACCAAAGCTGGAGCTTGCGAAGCTTTTCTGCAGGAGAGACTTCGGTCAGTTGGTCGATACGCTGCTGCATCATCCGCAGCTTCCCTTGCAGCTGTAGCGCGATATCACGACACTTTTCAGGATGGTCATCCAGATGGCGATACCAATCCGGGGCAGACAGCACTTCGATCTCACAGGTCACGAGAGCGATTGCTGTCCCGTAATAGGGATTCGGGCTCATCAACGAATGATGGGGAATAATCTCATCTGGCACGATGATGTTGACCAGCGTCAATGCTCCGTCTGCATGTACCCGAACGATTTTTAACAGACCGCTCTTCAGATGATAGAGCGGTCCAGTTTCTCCTTGTCGAAACAGGACTTCTCCCTTGTGCAGGATCATGGGTTTCTCCTCGATTCTCTACGTTTTTCTCTAGCAATTATAGCAAGCCCGGCATGAGGAAGTAAGCAAGCGAAAAAGCAGTTTGCCGCTTTTTTAGGCTTGCTACAGCAATAATGCCTTTTGCTATAATGGGGAAATCACAGATGGATAAAGGGAGTTGTCTGATGCTCAACTTTTTTACATGGGTCGGCTTCGTAGTGGGGGTACTCACGCTCGGATTGATTGGCTATGTGGCTTACCGCTACTGGTACCATATGGGACAGCTTCCGAAGCCGGAGTTTCGTCATTTGGACACGAAAAAGCCAATGCCTGCCGACTGGAGTCATGATGAGGTTACATTTACATGGATCGGCCACTCGACGATTCTGTTGAATATGTTTGGTACGAAAATACTGACGGATCCGGTTTTGGGCGAGAAGCTCGGGATTAAGCTTGCGGGTGTCCATTTTGGTCCCAAACGCTTTACGCCTCCTGCCCTCGACTTTGCTGAAATTGGCGAGGTAGATATTATTTTGCTCTCGCATGCTCATTTGGATCATGTCGATCTGCCTACCTTGCAGAAATTAGCGAATCGCTCCACACATGTCATTACAGCGCACCAGACGAGCAAACTGTTCAAGCATATGCCATTTGGTTCGTATGAGGAAATGCAGCCGGGAGAAGTCATTACAACGAAAGAAGGAATGACGATTACGGCGATTCCTGTCCGACACTGGGGCAACCGCTTTCCATGGAATCATGAATATGGCTACAACGGCTATATGATTGAGAAAAATGGCGTGCGTATCCTCTATCCAGGCGATACGGCTTATATCTCCATGGAAAATTTGCCGAAGCAATTCGGGCCTATTGATCTGGTGTTCATGCCGATCGGCGCCTACAAGCCGGACTCGTATCAAGCCGCGCATTGTACGCCAGAGCAAGCATGGCAGATGTTCAAGGAGACCAAAGCCAAGTGGCTGGTGCCTATTCACTGGAATACGTTTGTGCTCTCGCGTGAGCCAGTCGATGAGCCGTTCGAGCGTCTGTTGGCAGCAGCGGGGGACGAGAGAGACAGGATCGTTGTTGAAAAACAAGGGGAGACGTTTTCGATCCCTGTTCAATAGGTGTGAAAAGTTGGCGACTGCTTATATGGCAGTCGCTTTTCTAACGATATGAATAAATGGGGAGGGAATAGCTACCTTATTATAGAAATATTTTTATCGAAGGAGTTTTTTGAGGAGGGGTACAGATGACAAAAGCATTGCCACAACGCTGGGATATGGATGCAATTTTTCCTGGTGGCAGTGAATCAGAGGATTTTCGAGCGTTTTTAGGGACTGTGGAAGGGGATATTGCGAACCTGAAAGCGCGTTTCGAGCAATCTGGCGCTGGTTTGCATGAAACAGTCGCTTTCAAGGAAGTGATCACTCATGTTCAAAGCATTGCAGTCCGTGTGAGACAAGCAGGTGCATTTATTTCCTGCCTGACTGCTCAAAATGTAAAGGATGAGCCAGCCAAGCTGCTGGGTGGTCGTGTAAAGAGTATCTCGGCTGCGTTTGGTGCAGTATTGACGCGCTGGGAAGAGCAACTGCTGGCTATCGACGAGGCTGCATGGGAGAATCTGTTGGCAGACGAAGACTTGCAACCTCTTGCTTTTGTGCTGAATGAGCGCCGCCGCCGTGCACAGGAAAAGCTGTCGCCTGAACAAGAAGTGCTGGCAAACGATTTAGCCGTAGACGGGTATCACGCTTGGCAAGATTTGTACAATGCGGTTGTGGGACGTATGAGTATTGAGGTTGAGGTCAATGGAGAGACGAAGCAGATGTCCGTCGGGCAAGCTTCTAACCTGATGAGCAGTCCTGACCGTGCTGTTCGTGCCCAGGTTTTTGAAAAGTGGAAAGAAGCTTGGGGCAAGGAAACGGAGTTGTGCGCCCAGGCGCTGAATCACTTGGGTGGTTTCCGTCTCTCACTGTACCGTCATCGCGGCTGGGATTCCGTCCTGCGTGAACCGCTGGATATTGGACGGATGCAGGAAAAAACACTCGACGCAATGTGGCAGGCCATCGACAATCGCAAGGATCGTCTGGTTGCCTACCTGGAGCGCAAGGCAAAGCTCCTCGGGGTAGACAAGCTGAGCTGGTACGATGTAGGAGCTCCAGTCGGCAAGGTACATAAAGAAGTGTCTTACGATGAAGCGGCTGCGCTGATCGTTGAGCACTTCAATCGTTTTAATCCGAGCATGGCTGAGTTTGCGCAAAAGGCATTCGACGAGGGGTGGATCGAGGCAGAAGATCGTCCTGGCAAGCGCCCAGGCGGATTCTGCACGAGCTTCCCAGTCAGCAAGCAGTCCCGCGTGTTCATGACGTATGCGGGAAGCGCAAGCAATGTATCCACACTGGCACATGAGCTGGGGCATGCGTATCACCAGCAAGTCATGTGGGATTTGCCAGCCCTTAACCAAAACTATGCGATGAACGTAGCGGAAACAGCATCGACCTTCGCAGAGATGATCCTCGCTGACGCTGCTGTGAAAAATGCAGCGAATGACGATGAGAAACTGGTGCTCTTGGAAGATAAGTTGCAATCCATCGTCGCATTTTTCATGAACATCCACGCTCGCTTTATTTTCGAGAAAAATTTCTACGAGAAGCGCAAAGAAGGTCTCGTTAGCGCGGCTGATCTCGACCGAATCATGGAAGAGGCGCAAAAGCAAGCGTACAACGGCGCTTTGGCAGATTATGAGCCGCACTTCTGGGCGTCCAAGCTGCATTTCTACATCACGTCGTATCCGTTCTACAACTTCCCGTACACATTCGGGTACTTGTTCAGCATGAGTGTCTATGCGCGTGCGCTCGAAGAAGGTGAGAGCTTCGCGCCGAAATACGATGCACTGCTCCAAGATACGGGCCGCCTGATGGTGGAAGACTTGGCGAAGAAGCATCTCGGTGAGGATATGACGACAGTTGAGTTCTGGCAAAAAGCTGTTGATCTGGCTGTGGCAGACATCGACGAATTCCTGCGCCTGACGGAAGAAGCATAAATTCACGAATAAATAAGCACCAAGCAGTCTGTCACTATTCTGACAGGCTGCTTTTTCGTTGAGAGATTGTTAATGTTACAGAAGAAATCTTCGGATAACATTTACCTGCGGTTTATAGAATCCTCGCTATTTTTTCGTACAGTAAAAGGGAAGGGAGTACTTGTAAAGGGAGGCATCGTAATGGACACTGGTAGTCATCTTTTGTTGGGTGTCACACTGGCGGGGTTAGCTCATATCACGCCGGCAGTGGCGCATGATCCGGCGCTTGCTCAGGCGCTGATGGTCGCAACGGTAGTGGGTTCTCATGCCCCGGATTTCGACACTGTGGCCAGACTTCGCGGTATTTCTTTTTACATTCGCTTTCATCGGGGAATTACCCATTCGATTCCCGCCTTGTTTCTATGGCCCCTCATTATCAGTCTTCCTCTTGCCTGGGGGTTTGGTCTCATGGGGCAGCTCGGGATTTTGTACGGATGGACGCTGTTGGCTGTTGTGCTGCATGTTTTTCTCGATATGCTAAACGCCTATGGAGTTCAGTGTATTCGCCCTGTTAGCAGGCGCTGGGTGCATTTGGATGTACTTGCGATTTTTGAGCCACTGGTGTTCTCGATCCATCTGGCAGCGGCGATATGGTGGATAGCTTTTAGAGGAGATCCCAGCGTGCTGTTTCCGGTAGCATATGGCATGACGCTCGTGTATATTGGCGTGCGGGCTTGGCAGCATCACCGTAACGTCAGACGGGTAGCAAGGGCATTGGAAACAAGCGGCATATCCCATGTCTTCCCGAGCATACATCCTTTTCACTGGCGATTCGTCGTAGAGACGGAAGAACGGTTTTACACAGGGAGAATCGAGTATGCACGCGTAATAGTGGAGGATATGTATCCGAAGCAGCAGCGTGATGCAATCATTCAGGCTACTGTCGGTGTGGATGGTGTTCGTGCTTTTCTCGGATT
This sequence comes from Brevibacillus sp. MER 51, assembly GCF_023714195.1. Classification (NCBI taxonomy): domain Bacteria; kingdom Bacillati; phylum Bacillota; class Bacilli; order Caryophanales; family Paenibacillaceae; genus Brevibacillus; species Brevibacillus sp. MER 51. The sequence continues at coordinate 33,647 of NZ_JAMAUS010000021.1, forward strand.
TGCTCAACGAATCCACGTCACGTGGAAGGAGATTGCCGACGGTTACGAAGTCACATGGAGCGATGTGCGCTTTTGGTACAACCGCAAGCTGCCTTTTGGCGTAGATGTTGTCTTGGATCGTGATTTGAACGTCGTTAATCATCGGTTGGGGTGGCGAAAAAAAGCGTGGGACCCACCGTTTGTATAAGGGAAGTAAGTATAGGTAAGCCTCGTCAGTTAGTGAAGCTGGGGGCTTACTTTTTTTGTGTGAACAAGGCACCTCAGCGTCTGCTTCTTACATTGTTTCAGTAAAGCTTTTGCCAAAGGTTTAAGTGGTATCGATAAACCAACAAAGCTGGTAAGAAGAAAAAGCACAGGGCTCGTAGACCTTGACAACGCCTCCCCTTTTGGAAGTGGAGACGGACAGTGAATCCCTGCTGGCGTGTCAGAGTCGAAGAGCACTGGCTTTTTCTTCTCCTCCACTATGTTGACCCCATTAAGGACCTTTATAGCTATTCTAACGAAATGGTGCTAGGCAAAATCTAACAAGAATGATACACTGAAAAAAAACTAAATGTTCGATGGTGATAGAATGAATGGATTATATTCGATCAGAATAGAATGGTCTCCTGCGTATGAATGTATCATTAGCCTCTACACTTACATTCACGAAAAGGAGCGCAAGCATTGTTTGCTTGGTACGGCTTGGTTTGAGGAGACAAAACAAAAGCTCCCGGCGTCTTTTGCAGATGAACTCGCAGATGAACGCTGGGAGGTACTTCACCGCTTGGTGCTGCTAGTAGCGCAATCACCCCAGACCAAATCCGTTGAAGAATTTCTTGGGTGGCTGGAAAGCATTCCTCCCGGTGAAATTTATGAGCGTCTCGCGCCATGGGTGGAGACGATTCCGCTGAACTTGGGGGAAATCCGCGATCGCAGCCTATTGTTGCTTACCCAGTGGAATGACCATTATTTTTCGAAGGTGGACCCACGCATTTTGGAGAGTTTGCAACGGAGCGCTGATGAGCTGACAGTCCGCGCCAAAGAAACGCCTCCAATTGATTTGGTCGATCATGTTACGAACGGCATTTGGATTGAGCCGATGGCAGATTTGCGAGAGGTTGTTCTGATCCCGCAATACCATTGTGCCCATTCTTCTGTCCTCGACTTTTATCGGGGGCTTGCCACTTGTATGTACCCTGTTAAAGATGCGGCAACAGCCAAACCACAGCCGATCCTCGAGCTGTTACCCATCACACAGTGCCTGGCTGATGAGAAGCGCCTGCAAATCTTGCGCTGCCTGGCAAAAAAGACGTGCACTCTCGGGGAACTACAGAAGCAAGTATCCTTAGCAAAAAGCACCGTCCATCATCATGTAACCGCGTTGCGCAGAGCGGGACTGATTCGTGCTCATTACACAGGAAGTACGACGGTTTCCTACTACAGTCTGCGAGAAGCCTTTGTCGAGCGTCTCCCGGTCTTGCTTCGTTCCTTCTTCCATACATCAGAGTAATTTTGCTTTTGAAAATAGCATGATTTTGTTGAGAGGGTAGGTTGAATCAGAATGAGCAGTGTGAGCAAAATGAGGCAAGTGTGGGAGGCGTACCACCCGATTGTTCATCTGTTGATGGCAGGGACGGTGTTCGTTCAGCTCACCCAATCGATGAGCATCCCTTTTCTGGCCATCTTTCTCGGTGAAACGACGAAGCTCTCTCACGCCTATATTGGACTGATTATCGGGGCAGGTCCTTTGGCTGGAACAGTAGGGGGATTTGTTGGCGGGATTCTCTCGGATTTGTTTGGCAGACAAAAGCTGATGTTCTTTTCCTTGCTTGCTATGGCGTGCTCGATGATCGGCTTCATTACAGTGGCTCATCCGATCAGTTTGCTGTTAATCAGTTTGGTTATGGGATTGGCGGCATCTATTTTTGCGACGGTTTCAAAAGCGCTGATGGGAGACTTGACCCCTGAGCATAAACGTTTTCGTGTGTTCTCGAATCGCTATCTTGCGAACAATCTAGGTTTCGCGATTGGTCCTATGCTCGGTGCTTTTTTGGGGATTTCCGGCAGCAATCTGGCGTTTATTCTGACTGCGGTGTCCTTGGTGAGCTTTGCCGTCATTTTATTAGTGGCATGTCGAAGATGTGGCGTCACTGATGACGGTGGGGGGAACGGAGAGGTAGAGAGAGCCAGTTTGGGTGAGATCTGGCAAGTACTCAGAAGGGATGTCGTTCTTCTTACCTTTGTTACAGGCGGAATCCTGTTAGTGACGGTGTACGGTCAGATGTCTGTTACGCTCTCCCAATACTTGCGGGAAAACTTTTCGGAGGGAGTCGCCTTGTTTGGAACCTTGATGAGCGTCAACGGATTTACTGTCCTGCTTTTGCAAATTCCTTTAACGAGGCTGGTTGAGCGTTTTTCCTTGTTTGCGAGGATAGCAGGCGGTGCTGTATTGATGGCCATAGGAGAGGTCGGCTTTGCTTTTTCGCCAGATTGGACGTGGTTTATTACAGCGATGATCGTTTTTACGCTTGGGGAAATCTTGATCATACCGGCGGAGTATGCGCAAATCGACGAGATCAGTCCCGCGAATATGAGAGGGACTTACTATGGGGCACAAAGCGCAACGATGCTCGGCAGTTTTCTTGGACCATGGGCAGGTGGGATGGTGCTCACCGCATATGGTGGCCCTGTGATGTTTATGGTTATGGCAGTATTGGCGCTGGTCAGCTTGATCTTTTATTGGCTGGGACGCAGCTTGCATGAAAAGCGGAAGCAGCCCAGAAATGCAATTGTAGAGACTTCCATGTAGCTTCTTGCCGATTGATTGCGATTGCCGTATAATGGAAAGTATCTTTTTCAAAAGGGGACGTTTTGATGTCGGTGTGTGTTCTTAACTAAGCAACTGGATAGGGTACTCCCAGTATTTTGGCAAAAACCACATTTCATGTCGGCTTATTTGCTATGGAAAAAGGGAGGCCTTGATTAGTTAAGAACTTACGGTCATCCATCTACCCATTTGCTCGACTACGGGAACCGTGCTCTTACGCACGGTTTTTTTGCGTGACTATCCACGCGCACGTAGCGAACGTATGCCCTCAAGGCGGAGATGAACGAATGTTCATGCTCTGCCTTTTTGCATGGCATCGATGGGTCCATCCCTTTTGAAAAGAGGTTCTCTACATGAAAAATTATATCGAAGACACCTATAAAAAAGTCCGTTTACAAGAAGGACAACGAGTGATCGAACAATTTTTGCTCGCGTGTTATTTTCAGCCGGGTTTGCCTACGAAAGAGCTGGCGAGAAAGGTACTCTTGCCTGTACCTGTGGCGACTGCGATCAAAAAAGAGCTGATCAAGGCAGGTGCCATACAGCAGGGGAGCGGGGTGAGATGCACCGCAGAAGGGGAGGCGTTCATTGAACAAAAGCTAGGGTATGGTGGGCTGGATCGAGAGCTGTACGAAAAGCTGATGATAGACGATGAAGCTTGGAAAACAGAACTGGCTGACTTGCAAGCGGAGATGGAGACGATTTTTGCTGGGCGTCCGCAAGTCGATGTACAGATCGATCAGTCCAAATGCACAGTCGAGACGAGCTTGCGCAGGGCAATCTTATGCTTGCGGCATCAAAGCTTGGTGGGCAAAAAAATATTATGCGTCGGGGATGATGATTTGGTCAGCATCTCACTGGGGCTTTTGCTCAAGCGCTTGTTTCCAGGGAATCAGCAACGTCCAGAGCAAATTGACGTAGTCGATATCGATGAACGCTTTCTCCAGTACATTACGGATGTGTCAAAGCAAAATGCATTGTCCGTAGCCTGCCATCAGGCTGATTTGCGGCAGCCGCTGCCGAAGAAGCTGCAGGGTGGGTACAATTGCTTTTTTACTGATCCACCTTACACACTGCAAGGAATGGCTCTGTTTTTATCCCGCGGAATTAGTGGGCTGCAAAAGCAAAAAGGACTGTCCATCTTCCTGTCCTTTGCACATAAATCGCCTGATTTCACGCTGAATATGCAACGGGAGTTCGTGCGGGCAGGCTTGACCGTACGAGAGGTACTCAGTCATTTCAATGAATACGAAGCGGCGCAAATGATTGGAAACAAGGGGCAGATGATCGTGCTTACCACAACAGAGCTGACGGCTCCGACGATCAAGCATCCATTTTTGGAGTCGCTGTACACAGGCGAAGAGACTCCTTCCAAGCGTGAGTATCAATGCAAGCGCTGCAAAAGATCAATCCAGGTAGGGGCACAGGCAAAAATAGTGACGATCGAACAATTGAAAAAACGCGGCTGCCCTCGTTGCAAGCACCAAAGCTTTGAGCTGTTGTCCCGCCGAAGAGCACAAGACTGATTGTACGCAAGTGGGCATAAGGTAGTGGTGGAGGGGAGGGAGAAAAAGAGAAGATGGCTTACGAAAAAGCGTTTGTTTTATTGCGGATCGCGACGGGAATCTTGTTTTTCATCCATGGCATAGCCAAACTTCAAAAAGGGATGGCTGCTGTTGTGACGACGTTTGGTGATCTCGGTTTGCCGGGGTGGCTGGCGTATGTGGTTTTGATCGTAGAATTGATCGGCGGTCTCGCGCTGATCATCGGAGTCGGGGCGAGATATGCTGCCTGGGGATTAGCTGCGATCATGGCAGGAGCGATTGTGACAGTGAAATGGGCGAAAGGCTTTGTCGGCGGTTATGAGATGGATTTGATCCTGTTGCTTGTCACGATTTGTGTGGGGCTAAAAAGGTGAAAAAGAGATCCGGCTGAACCAGTAAGCGGTCAGCTGGATCTCTTTTTTAAACAAACAGCTCGTAATACGCAGGAGAAACGTTATCTAAAAACGGACTTTTTTCACCCGAATAGTATAGGTGCAGCTCGTGCATGGCTCGTGTACATGCCGTGTAAAAAAGCTTGCGCTCACTTTCTTCGCCGTAGCATGCAGCGGAAGCATCATAAAGGATGACCGCATCGAACTCCACCCCTTTTGCCAAGTAAGAGGGTATGATCAAGATTCCTTTTTCAAAGGAAAGAGTAGCGGGCTTGATCAGGCGAATTGGCAATTTCTCCTGCAAAGAGTCATGAACGACTTGGGCTTCCTCTAGCGTTTTTGTGATAACAGCGATCGTTTGATGACCGCGATCTGTGAGCTCACGTATGCGTGCTTCGATTTGGTCGGTATGAGCTTGAGGTGATGTCACTTTGGTTAGCGTTGGCAAGCGACCTTCACGCATAAAAGGCTCAATCATATCCCCATCTCGTAGCAGTTGTCGTGTAAACAAGACGATGGGATAGGTGGAGCGGTAGCTTTTGGTCAGGACGAAGGTCTCCGTCTCTTCAGGCTCAAACAGGGATGTGACAGCATCAAAGCTATTCTGGTGATACGCATGGGCGTAAATCGCCTGATTCCAGTCTCCCAGCACGGTCATTTTGGCACGGGGAAACAAGCTTTTGATGAGAGCAAACTGAAAGGCGGAGTAGTCCTGGGCTTCATCGAGAAAGACATGACGGACGAGGTTGTTCGTCTGCTTGCCCTCCAATCGTTCCTGCAAATACAAATAAGGAGGGATATCTTCACATGCCAAATACTGTTGCTCTAAACGATCTGCTGTCTGTTCGCACACTGCGGGCCACTTGTCTAATCCATCATGTTGGAGAGTATTTGGAGCAAGCGTCCCGAGCAAGTCAGGTGACAAGAAGAGCTGGCGGTAAATAGCGCGAGTATCAATAAATTGTAGTTCCCGGATAAAATCGCGCAGAGGCTGAAACTGTTTTTTGACGATCCAGTTGGCTAAGAGCTCCTGCTCGCGTTCGAAGTCATCAAAGGTATCCTCCCGAAACTGCTTTTTGCGGCGCAGCGATTGATAGGCAGCCACGTAAGCGTCTCGGTCTAGCAGCTCCATTTCATCTTCTACCCATGGTTTTGAGCGTTCGCGCTGTTCCAGTTTTTTCAGCTCGGTCAGCAGTGATTTCGCAACGAGTACCATCCGATTGGGGATCGGCAGACTCGTATCGAGAGAATAAAACAGCTCATGGATGTGAGCTGCACTGATCAGAGTCTGGTTTCTAAATATAACGGGGCGAAATATGATTCCAGATTGCTTCAAGCTATTCGCGTATTCATCCATGGCCTGCAAAAACAAGGAGCTTGATTTGAAACGGATTCCTTCCAGCCGCGCCGCGTATCCTGACTGATCACTTGCTGTCAGTACATACTCCATCTGTTCAAGCGGGTTTTCCAGGCGGAAGTCGTCACCGAGACGATGCTCCGCGTATTCCTGAAAAGTTGTTTGCTGCATATTTTCCTCGCCGAGCTCAGGAAGAACGGTCGAGACGTAGCTGTTAAACAAAGAGTTGGGTGAAAACAAGACGATTTGCTCTGCCGTCAATGTCTTGCGATAACGGTATAGCAAATAAGCGATTCGTTGCAAAGCCGCAGATGTTTTTCCGCTGCCGGCAGCTCCGGAGACGATGACGAGTCGGCTGCGTTCATTTCGGATGATGCGGTTTTGATCCCGCTGGATCGTGGCCACGATGCTTTTCATCTGCGAATCAGCCTGTTTGCCGAGTACTTCCTGAAGCAGTTCGTCGCCAATCGTCACCCCCGTATCAAACAGATGCAGCAATTTGCCGTCGCGAATGATGTATTGTCTTTTGCACGTAATCTCTCCATTAACGCTTCCGCTCGGGGTATTGTACGTTGCTGGCCCCGGCGAGTAGTCGTAATATAGACTGGAAATCGGAGCGCGCCAGTCATAGACGAGAAACTCCTCGTCGTTTTTATCCAGCAAAGAAGCAATGCCGAGATAGATGGCTTCTGGCTTCGATTCCAGCTCTTCTTGAAAATCAATCCTGCCAAAATAGGGAGAGTGCAACAAGCGCTGCAGCGTACGCAACTGATTTTGGGCATGGCGATGGATGCGTTCACGCTCGGACAGGACTTCCGCTTGCTGCTTGATACTGGCGTAAGTCTCGACAGCTTCGATCGCATCCTCGAAGTTGACTGTCACGTCGTCCCAAAAATGCTTGCGAATTCCGATGATATCCTCGCTCACGACATTCACATGCTCTTTGAGGTCATCTATTCGGTTCTTTATCTCTGAGATGACTTGTTCAACACGTTGTTGTTCGTTTTGCCTATCTTGATCAGTCACGCTCATGGTACCGCTCCTTTTTCGTTCCCCATTTTTTGACCTGAAGGTTTGACAATCGAAAGTGAATGTGATACTATTATATTGGAGATAAAATAGCTATATATTATCAATTGACCGACAGACCAATTCTCATTTTATCATGTGATAATTGGCTTTTCAACATGGTATAGGAAAAATACAAAGTGAAATGACAGGGAACTCCTTTGGGGGTTCCCTTTTTTGTTGCGGTTAGACTTGTCCGCCAAGGATTCCGGCGAGAGCTACCCATATACGGGTTGTTCCCACCAGTCTATTGAAAAGTAAAAGGATGTTATCTCACCTGCGTTTGGAACGCGAGCGATGAGAGCCATTCCAGGTCCGAGAATCCACTGTCCGCCAGGGGTCGCCTCAACGGTGGAGGAGGCCGGAATGATTCGCGTGGAGGTATGAATGTGATCAGAGAGTGTATCCGCCATACCAGCGCCATGCAAAAGTTGCCCTTGGGCGGTGGGACAAGACGGGAGTTGAACATAGCCGGAAGTCACTTGACGTGAGAGAGTCGTACCTGTGATTGAGGAACCTTTGCCAAACAAGAAATGTGCTTCTATCGGGTGCGGGGATGGATTCGTGATCATCCAGTGGTTGACAAATAAATGAACGCCGGAGCGTAATGGGTTCGACAAGGCAGCGATCCCGTGAGCTCCATTGCTCACTGTGATTTTATCCGATTGCCCCATGAAGTATTTGCATTGATCCGCCATCGACATCGCATACGGAATGTGAACACTCCGGCTCAGCTGTTCCGTAGCAGAAGGAGTGGGAAACGGATAGTACCCCATCTGCATGTAGACATCCGGTATTCCGCCAAAAAAGTACGAGGGGCGAGTATAGGAGGGCTTCGTCATGATTTCCTCTCCTTGTGTGTGGGGTAACTGCTAACCCTACAGCATATGGCAATCGTCCATGGAGGGTGTCAGGAAGCAAAAAACAGACACCATTGTAGCTGGTGTCTGAACGAGTTTGAAATGGATTACTTTTTCTGGCTAGGAAGACGAACGCGATGGTATTGCTCCAGGCGGCCGTCTGAGTCGATGGACAGTTCAATTTGCTCCTTCTCGGCTTTAAAAGTAATCCCGCCTAGCTCTCGTGTAAATCCGTTCGTATCTCCTGTTTCTATGAATTGGTTGCTAACGGTTTTAAACTGCTTCGTATTTTCGCTGCCAAGTATTTGGTTCATAAGCTCTTGTCCACGTTGCTGGTAGTAATCCTTTTGGCGGGACGCTACTTTCGCTGCGGGAAAGGGACCACCATGATAATGCAGCAAAATGCCTGTCGTGCTGTCGAATTGCATTTCGGCAAAACGTTTCCCTCTATCCGTTGCATTCCCTGTCTCATGCAGGGTAATCGTCCATACACCCCGAATGTCTCCTGACATAGACAGGGGAGACTTATGCATCCCCATGATTTTCCACGTTTTCAGCGAGGGCTCCACTTCAAGCAGCTTTTGAAAACTGGCCTCTACGAGAGCAGGTAATGATTCCAGCTTGCTTGCATCAATTGGCTGCGCGGTGGGAGCATGCCCCGAACTTACAGTCGCGACTCCTGTCAAACCGATAACAGCTGCCAACAATAAGCTGCCGATTGCTTGAAAAGGTTGTATTTTCATGGTCGATCTCCTTTACTGTAACGAAATTTTTACTGCTTTATCCGGTTCTGCTTCCCCGTTCATATGCGGGATTAATTGGATGTAAGCGGGTTTTTCCTTGAAGGAAACGATAAATTTTCGCGAAATCCCATTCTCGTCATAATCAGTGCTTTCCTCCTCAATATGAATTTCCTTACCATTGGGAGCGAGGAGAGTATAAGACGGCTCATATAGCTTGTCGTCAGGCGGAATTTCTTTTAGTACAACCGTTGTGGATACCGGCGTGAGTGTAACCTCTTTGACTTGAAATGCAAAATTACTCCGCAAGGTTTGGCTGATGTTAGGCGTGAGGGTCTTACTGTCAATCTTCGCAAACTGCTTCACAACAGGAAGTTTCAGGTTCCATGTGCTTTGTGCATTTTGATAGTCATATAACTGCGCCTGCATCGTAAACTGATCGGGCCAAGTTCCATTGAGGGTAATGGTAGTAACACCTGCAAACAAATAATCTTCCATCTGTTTGACCTTACTGCTCCAGCCAGCTCCAGTGCTATCTATGGGCTCAGCCAAGGTAAAATCCTTTAGCACGATTCTTTCTGCGATTTCCTTGGCGGCTGCTTTTTCGGTCGTTTTGGGCATCTGAATCAAATAGCCAATACCCAATTGTATCCCATCGTAAAATACTTCGTTGACCGTTATCGTAATGCCATTGACCACTGCGCTTTGGTTGACCGCGGTAATTAGCCCTTTTTCGTTGGCGATTTGTAGAGCATTTTCTTGAAACAGTTCAAAGACAGAGCTGATGACCGGTACATGCTTCAACTTTTCTGCCCATGTGGGTGAGGAAAATCCGAGCGCCAGAAGGGTGAAAAGCAGGAAGGACGCAACACTAGCAGAGGCCATGAAAATCTTTTTCATGCGGATACGGGAACCGGATGGCTGCTCTTGTGGCATGGTTGTGAATAAATTGCTTTTCATCCGTGCAACGGTTTCTTCGTCCGGGGTGTGTATTCCGTTTTCTCGTTCGAGCTGTTTGACGATGTCAATAAGCTCAGATGCGTTATAGGCCAGAGCCCCGTTGCGCAACTCCGAGTGAGGCGCCTCCAGCCACTTGGCAAAGCTCTCGATTTGTTCAGAAACAATCTCGTCTGAATTGCGCTTCATAAGAATCCTCCGATCCTCGTAGATTTCCTTTTACCTTTTCTAAGGCGCGATACAGGCGATTTTTTACGGCACTTTCGCCCATTTGCACGATTTGTGCGATCTCGGCAAAGGTACATTCACCGAAAAATCTAAGCATGATGATTTCCCGTTCGATCTCATTGATTTGCTGTAGGGCAGAAGTTAAATCGAGTTGAGTGGTTGCATACTCTGAATAGCAGGCAGACAAATTGGCAGAGAGAGAATCAAGCTCACATTCTCTCGGGCGCCGCTTTTGCTTGCGTTGTTCGTCCATGAGCGTGTACTTGGCAATCTGAAACAGCCAGGTGAAAAAAAGCGACTCTTCCCGAAAGCTGTCAAGCCGACTCATTGCTTTTAAGAAGGTTTGCTGTGTCAGATCCTCCGCTAGCAATTTCCCCACTTTGAATGAAAAATAACGGTAAATTCGCTTTACATAATGATCATAAATAGGAGCAAAGTCCTCTCGATTTTCTTTGGCACGCGAAATCCAGTACTTCTCATCAAAAGGTGTAGATTCCATTTTCTCCCTCCCTTCTTCAACAGAATTAGACGTCAAGCGTTGGAGAATCGACACAACTGGCTTTCGATTTTTTGCATAGAAAAAAGGCTGGGAGCAAGATCCCAACCTTTTGCAAGCATATGAACTCTTTCGTTTACGACACCGTTTTCCAGGCATGAATGGCAAGCAGCGCCCAGCCAGCGAGGAACAAAACTCCGCCAATCGGCGTAATCGCACCGAGAACCTTAATACCAGTCATCGCCAGCGTGTAGAGACTGCCGGAGAAGATCACGGTTCCGGCTGCAAAGCACCAGCCTGCCCAGACGAGGCCAGAAGAATCCGGGTACCACTTCAGCAATAGAGCAACCAGCACGAGAGCCAGCGCATGTGTCGTCTGATAGGTCACGCCCGTATGGAAAATGCCCAGCGAATATTCGTCCAGCTTTTCCTTCAGTGCATGTGCCCCGAATGCTCCCAACGCAACCGAAAGAAATCCACTGATACTGCCTAGCATCAAAAACAGCTTCATGAGTGCGTCACTCCTTTTTTCGCATAACCTGTACATCTGTCCGACCTCTATTTTATCGTAAAAAGGTAGGCATTGCCCAATTGTAATTTGGTGAACACGCCTTGGACTACCATACAAGCCGCTTGTCAACCTCCTACATAGAGTAAAGTATCGCAGTGGCAACGCTTACAGGCTACTGCGACGGGAGGTGACGTAATATGAACAAATGGATTTCCAACGTAGGAGGGCTTCTTGGTGGCTACGCATTGTTGAAAGCGCCGCTGGAAGGTTCCTTCCTAACTGGGTTGGACCCGGTGGTGGATGGAGTTGGTCTGATCACTGTGGTCGTATTCGCGGGAGCTCTTATTTATTCTGGTGTACGCGACTGGTTCCAAGGCTAAGAAGGTAGGACAAAAAACAAATCAAGGGTGTCTCCAGTCGGAGATGCCTTTTTTCTTCGAAAGGCTGGCGTCTTTTAGCGCGCTCCCCCATATACATAAAGTAGACCGACGGCAAAAGGGGGAGGCGAAACGATTTGACCAACGACGAGCGAAAAGAACTGGAGCGATCCATTGACGAAATTACCGAGATCGCCAAAGGGTTCAATCTCGATTTTTACCCGATGCGATACGAGATATGCCCGTCTGACATCATTTATACATTTGGCGCGTATGGAATGCCCACCAGATTTTCTCATTGGAGTTTTGGGAAGTCCTTTTACAGGATGAAATTGCAGTATGACCTGAATCTGAGCAAAATCTACGAGCTTGTCATCAACTCCAATCCTTGTTACGCGTTTCTTTTGGATGGAAATTCCTTGATTCAAAACAAGCTTATTGTGGCTCACGTCCTTGCTCACTGCGACTTTTTCAAAAACAATGTGCGCTTCTCCAACACCAATCGGGATATGGTCGAAAGCATGGCGGCCAGCGGAGAGCGGATTCGCCAGTATGAGATCGAGTATGGCAAGGAAGCTGTGGAGAATTTGCTCGATGCGAGCTTGGCGATTCAAGAGCACATCGATCCGAGCTTGCTGCGTCCGAAGCTGCGTTGGAAACGAGAGCCAGAGGAGCCGAACAAAAAGACAAAGAACGAACGGCAATCCCCTTATGACGATCTCTGGGGACTGGACCGCAAGGCAAAAGAGGAAGCTGAGCCGGTAAAAGCACCACGCAAATTCCCTCCGGAGCCGGAAAAAGACCTGTTGCTGTTCATAATGGAATACAGCAATATCCTGGACGATTGGCAGCGGGATGTGTTGACGATCATCCGGGATGAGATGCTGTATTTCTGGCCGCAGATGGAGACGAAGATCATGAACGAAGGCTGGGCTACCTACTGGCATATGCGCATCCTGCGGGAAATGGAGCTGACAGAATCGGAGACGATCGAGTTTGCCAAGCTGCACTCCTCCGTTATTCAGCCTTCGACGACGAGCATTAATCCGTATCATTTGGGCCTGAAAATTTTGGAGGACATTGAAAAGCGCTGGGATAATCCGACGAAGGAAGAGCAGGAGCGTTTCGGACGCAAGCCAGGAGAGGGACGCGCGAAAATTTTCGAGGTGCGCGAGCTGGAGTCCGACATCAGCTTTATACGCAACTTCCTGACGAAGGAACTCGTCAGTGATCTGGATTTGTATATGTTCGGGAAGCAGGGCAACGATTGGGTTGTCGCGGAAAAGCAGTGGGAGAAGGTACGCGATGGTCTGGCGGGCACACGGGTTAACGGGGGATTCCCTTATGTACTCGTGCACGATGGGGATTACTTACGCTCCGGCGAGTTGTACTTGAAGCATCATTTCGAGGGGCTGGAGCTGGACGTCAAATACGTAGAAAAAACATTGCCTTACATCTATACCATGTGGGGAAAATCCGTTCACCTGGAATCGATGGTAGAGGATCGACAAGTATTGTTTACGTACGATGGCAAGAAAGTGCATCGCCGCTTTTTATAGGGAAAAGGCCGCATGCCCGGTGGAAGCTAACCGAGCGCGCGGCTTTTTCTATGTGTCCGAACTGCTTATTAAGTACATTTTTTCTCAACCTCCATCGCTTCGTCCAAAAAGGCTTGCCTTGCTTCTTTTACTAGGAAAACAATCAGGATGAAAACAAAGATGTAGGCAAAGTCGAGAAACCAGATAAGCCCCAAGGGGTGAGAAAGCATGGCACCTAGCATAGGTGACATCAACCCGCCCATTACTCCAGCCATTACTCCTTCAATAGAAGCGGTAAGAGAGATCATTTTCCCCGAGATAAACCCAACCACCATACCAATTGCGACAGCGATGATCATGCCATCCATACAGGCAAGCTCGGACCGATTTTTGTAGGTATAAAGGATACTGCTAACCGTCACTAAACTGAGAAAAATCATGTTAAGGAATAGCATATAATCCTCCTAATTCGCTGCTATTTTCCTTCTTCGCCTGCATCCACATCTGCAAAAGATCGTGCATCTATTGCCTCGACAAAGACATCTGTTAGCCACTTAGACCACCTCCTGCATTAACATATGAGGTGGTCTAAGAAAGTTGCCAGACTTCGGATTGGTATTTACACTAATTATTTGAAAATGGATTGAATTTTTTGTATGAATTTCAAACAATTGCCATTAATATAAGGAAGAAGACTGATGAATGAGGTGATACTATCAGAAAAATTCTCTTGGTTTTACTTCTTGGGCTGTTAGCATTCAGATTTTTCGATCTAGACGTTAGCATGGGAATAAATAGAAAGGTTTCAGTAGTCATCACAGTTGCGGTGGCTTTCTGGATGTTTTATTTGGACTATAAGGGTAGAGGAAAGAAAGGCCGCATGCCCGGTGGAAACTGATCGAGCGTGCGGCTTTTTCTATGTGTCCGAACTAGGACAACTGATCCGTAATTCCAATATGACTGCAGATCCCGCCGTCCATGGTGATACTCGCTCCATTGATGTACCCGCTATGCGGCCCGGCGAGATGATAAATCATCTGGGCGATTTCCATCGGCTGAGCTACCCGTTTCACCGGGCTTTTGGCAATGACCCGATTCATGTAATCCGAAATATCCTCCGGACGTACGCCCATTGCGGTATCCACATATCCGGGACAGATGGCATTGCAAGTAATTCCATGCTCTCCCCATTCCGCAGCAATTGTTTTTGTATAACCGATCATGCCATGCTTGGAAGCGACGTAGGTGGATGAATGTGCAGAGCCTAGCAAGCCCTGAATGGAAGCGATGTTTACGATCCTCCCGTAGCTCCTGTCTTTCATCTTGGGCAACAGGTTTCTGCAAAATAGGAATACACTCTTCAAGTTGGTATTCATGATCCAATCCCACTCTTCATCGGAGACTTCGTCGACTCGGTGGAATGGACCGCCAACTCCGGCATTGTTGACCAAGATAGTAATATCTCCGAAATGCGATTCTACTAGCTGGATGGCTTCCTCTACTTGCGTTCGTTGACCGACATCACAGCGAATGGACAAGGCCTGACCGCCTGCCTGATTAATTTCTTGGGCGACTAGCTGTGCCTTTTCTTCTTGTACATCAAGAACAGCGACACGTACCCCATGCTGAGCCAAAAGCTTTGCGGCTGCTGCCCCGATCCCATTGCCTGCTCCTGTGATGATTGCTACTTGCTGCATTTGTAAACTCTCCTTATTCATCTTTTAGAGAACGCCTTTAGGCGGAAGGATTTTGACTTCATCGATTCGAACGTGGAGGGGACGGGAGGCGATATCTAACACGGTATCCGCCACATCTTTTGGTACGAGCATCGCACTCGGATCAAAAAAATGACGCTCCTCTGTCATATTTGTATGAACGGCACCGGGAAAAATGGTGGAGACTCTTACATTGTCGTTTTTCCATTCTTCATTGCAAATTTGGGAAAAGCCTTGGACGGCAAATTTCGAAGCTCCATAAACACCGTTTTCCGCAATGGGAATATACCCTGAGACACTAGAGATATTGATGATACGGCCTCCGTGAGCTTTCATTACCTTGTATCCTTCGCGGCTGCAAAGAAAGAGTCCCGTTACATTGGTGCGAAAAACATGCTCCCATTCATCTACGCTTGTTTGTTCGACAGGTTTAAACACGCCGACTCCTGCATTGTTGACAAGGACATCTAAACGTCCGTATAACCTTTGTACTTGCGCAAATAAGGCAAGGACACTTTGCTCGTCAGTCACGTCTAGCTGTACATTCGTCACACTTCCCGGCTCAGCTTGTGCAATTTCGTTCGGATGAGGCGCGGTTCGAGAGGTTGCCCAAACGATCGCTCCTTCTTTTGCCAAAACATTTGCCATCTCAAGACCCAATCCTTGACTGGCTCCTGTGATGACCACGATTTTATTCAGTAGTTTCATGTGTGCCTCCGTATATAAAACGTCCATTCCAATAACGGGGTTTACTAAACGTTTTTTAATGGTACAAAACTTTATTCCTGCCAACAAGCGCCATAGGAATGAATTTCGATAAAAGTAGTAGGAGTTTATTGGGCAGGAACTAGGTATTTCATCGTGGAAAGCTTTGTAAGTAAACCTAATTCACCCTGGGGGGCTCTTTCTATGGAAAAGCATGCGGCTGTTATCGGATCAGGTGTTATGGGACATGGAATCGCGCAGCTATTCGCTTTGGCTGGTTTTCGTGTTTCTCTTTACGATTTGCAGGAAGAGTTTTTGCTGAAAGCGAGAGCAAGCATTGAGCACAGCCTTTCCCTTCTGGTTGCAGAGGGAGTGATTGCAGACGAGTCTAAAGTAGCAGCGCTCGAGCAAATCGTCCTGACCACGGATTTGCAAGAGGCAGTATCTGCTGCTGAAATCATCACAGAAGCGGTACCAGAAGTCATCGAGCTAAAGTGGGAGCTGTTTGAAAAGCTGGAGCAATACGCGAGACCAGATGCGATTATTGCTTCCAATACGTCTACGTTTTCGATTGCGCGACTGATCGAAAAAGCAACCACGCCTCAGCGCTTTATCATTACACATTTTTTCAATCCAGCCCAATTGGTTCCGTTGGTCGAGGTGGTCAGGCACGAGAAGACCGCGGAGGAAGTGGTTCAAAAAACGATACAACTGATGGAAGAGATCGGGAAGTCTCCGGTTTTGTTGAAAAAGGATGTACCGGGTTTTATCGCCAATCGGCTGCAAACAGCTTTGATGAGAGAAGCTTTTCATTTGCTCGCAGAAGATGTGGCAGATGCAGCCCAGATCGATACGGTAATGAAGAACGGAATTGGCTTTCGTTGGGCTTTCGTCGGGCCTATTGAGACGGCGGATTTAGGTGGACTCGATACGTGGAAGCGCGTGATGGATAACCTGGCGCCAGAGCTGAATGGCTCGACAAAAGCACCCGCCATCATTGAGGAACGAGTAGCAGAAGGCAATCTCGGCACCAAGACCGGAGCAGGTATTTACTCGTATAAGGATGCATCTGTCTCAGAAAAGCTGCGTGTACGTGACGAACAGTTTATCCGTTTAGCGAAAATGAAGCGCGTTTGAAGTAACTTACAATAAATTTCGCTACTAAATAGCAGTCAATACCGACCGTCCTGTCTATCGTACGTAAGCAGGGCGGTTTTTCTATGTACTTGGGGGCGGTATAATCCCCGCTTTTTATACCTATTACAGTTCTATATATTTTTTGCTTAATTAACCAACCTTCGTTACCGATATAAAAAATTAGGACTTCACCAACATGAAACGTTTCCCTAAATACAACTTAGAAAGAAGATGAAATGAAGTGAAAGTTGACTTGCGAAATTGGTTTCGAAGCTATCGAACCAAACTCATCATCACATTTCTCTTGATTCTGTTAGTCCCTTCCCTTGTCGTTGGAAGCCTGGCTTACAATCAAGCGAAACAAGAAATTGCCAAACAGATCATGGATAGTGCCAACGAAAACGTCGATTTGGTCAACTCCATCGTCAGCAGTACGTTTGAGGGCAAAAAGAAGGATGCTGACTATTTGGCTAAAGATATCACACCTGGCGTGAAATCAGCTGATGTTCAAAAAGAAATCATGCACCATTTGGATATGTATATGGGTATGCATGCGGACGTGTCCAGTATCAGCTTGGGAACAGTTGACGGACAATACTTCCGCGCTCCCAAGCAAGAAGTACAGGCAGGGTTTGATCCGCGTACGAGAGACTGGTACAAGAGAGCGATGGAAAACAAGGGAACTGTCGTCGTTACGGACCCATATATTTCGGCGGTATCAGGTGAGGTTTTAGTAGCGGTAGCAAGAACGACGGAGGATGGCGCTGGGGTTATCTGCATTACAGTTGGGATTGAGCAGATCAAACAACTGGCAAACTCAGTCAGCATTGGTTCGGACGGAGATGTCATCGTAGTGGACAGCAATAAGAAGTATGTCGTCCACCCGGAAAATCAGGCAGGAACTGTGGCACAAGAGAGTTTTTACGACAACTTGTACCAAGGAGAAACAGGTCATTTCAATTACGAGGAGCAAAGCATCCCGAAACAGATTTACTATGTAACGAATCCGGCTACTGGCTGGAAAATTGCTGGTTCGATGTACTTATCAGAGGTTGAGGATGCTGCACAGCCGATTTTCGCGCAAACGTTTTGGACGATTACGATCTGCTTGCTGCTGGGAGCACTCATTGTAGCAGCTGTACTGCGTTCTCTTCTCCGGTCCATCCAGGAAGTGAAGGTACATGCGGTTAGAGTGAGCCAAGGTAATTTGACTGACCCGATTAAAGTACGGTCAACTGATGAAATCGGTGAGCTCGGCCATGCGTTTAATACGATGCAGGATAACCTGCGGGCGCTCATCTCAGATGTCGAGACTAGAGCAGAGCAAGTAGCCGCGTCTTCGGAGCAATTGACTGCGAGCGCGCAGCAGACGAGCATTGCAACCGAGCATGTAACGACTGCTGTTCAGGAGGTAGCTGGCAGCGCGGAACAACAAACAAGCGGAATCGACCAAAATGTGCGCTCACTGCAGGACATTGCGGAAGGGGTCACACGGATTGTAGAGAGTGTCAATGTGTTGTCGGATACTGCTCAGCAAACGACGGTTCAGGCAGAAGAAGGTGGCAGCTTTGTCGAACAGGTCATGAGTCAAATGAAGTCGATTCATGAATCAGTAGAACAGTCTGATCGCATGACCAAATCGCTCTATGATCGTTCGAAAGAAATTGGGACGATTTCGGATGTCATCAGCGGGATTGCCCAGCAGACGAATTTGCTGGCATTGAATGCAGCGATTGAAGCGGCACGGGCTGGTGAGCATGGCAAAGGCTTTGCGGTTGTAGCTACAGAGGTGCGACTGTTGGCTGAGCAATCACAATTGTCGGCTAAGCAAATTTCTGAATTGATCACAGAGATTCAACGGGAAACTAAGCAATCCGTCGACAACATGGAAAAAGTCAGAATGGATGTTGAAGCAGGCTTGAACGTTTCAGAGGAGACGATTCACAAGTTTGAAGGCATTATGGAAAGCACCAGAATGACCAACCCACATATCGCAGAAGTATCCTTGATCGCACAGCAAATCTTGGCTGCTGTTCAGGAAGTAACTGCGACAGCCAATGTGCTCGTCACCATCGCGAAAAGCAACGCCGAAACAGCCGAGGAAGTAGCAGCCTCTACCGAGGAGCAGCTCGCCTCCATGCAAGAGATCTCATCCTCCGCTCAATCCTTGTCGTCACTGGCGGAAGAGCTGAAAGTATTGCTCAATAAGTTTACCTATTAATCTGTGTCCGAAAACAAACGAAGCGCCCTGTCTCTTGCAAACGAGGAGGGCGTTTTGCTGTATAGATGTGATACCATATTGGCAACACAAGCGATATGGGAGGAGATGTGAACGATGAACATGAGGATCAGAATAGAACAAGTAGATGATTATTCCGTTACTGAACAGGTCGTAAAAAGTGCATTCGCGAATGCTGAGTTCAGCGATCGCAAAGAACATGAATTGGTGTCTCGCATCAGAAAATCGGATGCATTCATCCCCGCGTTATCTCTAGTCGCGATTGATGATGAGAATCAAAAGATCGTGGGACATATTCTTCTCTCGAAAATAAACATTCGCAATGACAATCAGAGCATAGAGTCACTCGGGCTTGCCCCAGTGTCAGTCCTGCCCGATTACCAAAGCAAAGGCATAGGAAAGAAACTAATTCTCGAAGCCCTCCAAAAAGCCAAAGAACTGGGATACCAATCTGTTGTCGTCCTCGGGCATCCCGAATATTACCCGAAGTTTGGCTTCCAAAAAGCCTCCCGTTGGGGAATAAAAGCACCTTTCGAAGTACCAGATGAAGTATTTATGGCATTGGAGCTGCAAGAAAATGCCTTGGCCAATGTTTCTGGAGTTGTTGAATACTCTCGTGCATTTTTTGAATAGGTAGGGATCGTTAATGATTCCTAATTATGGTACTATGAATTGCCTACCAATTCGAAAAAAAATGGAATCGCATGTCGGAGGGAAAAAAGAAGCAATGGAACTCAGGGGAAACGAATCGATCGTGCAAGAGAATATAGCGGCAAACCTATTCAGAGGAATGGAAGGAGTAGGTGGGAGGTTAACGATTACGAGTGAAAGACTCTATTTTCAACCACACAGTCTCAATATTCAAACACAGCCTCTCGAATTAAACTTGAATGATATTGCATCCGTTGAAAAGCGAAATACACTATTCGTGATCCCAAACGGAATGAAAATCAAGATGCATAACGGACAAGAGCATAAATTTGTTGTATGGAAACGAGCGGAGATCATCGAAATCATTCAGGATACAAAAATGAAGCAAAAAATGAAGGTAATCATTAAGACGAGGTAAGCGGCCCGTTCAATAAAAATCGCCCTGTCACAAGCAATACCTGAGCTGAGCAGGGCGATTCCCTCATCTTACAAATTTCTTGCAATGTGCGGTTTGCTATAATGACTGGTACCCCCACCGCCAACCAAAACTCTTCCACCTTGTCTGAAGATGAGCAATTTCCTAGATCCATCTGAGAGCAGTACTGTGACTTTAGCCCGATTCGCTGTTGCAATATAAATAACGTAACCACTTCGGGAGATTACCGTACGCCAGTTGCGATCGAATTCAGAGCGCAGAACCCGATTGGAATACACTTGGTTTTCTACGCGTCTCGCGGTGATTCTTTTGTTTTTCATCGAGTAACAACACCTCCTGTCAATCTATCCTATTCATGGAAGAGAAAAAGGAATGGACAAGAGGTGTAGGCGATTTTACTATTTTCGTTGCAACCATACAGGAAAGGTTCTATGATAACACCAAGGACGGTATTCATTGTAAGAGCCATAAAAAGGAGTGAAAGACAATGGCAAAAAGCCCAGCACGCAAGCAACGGGAAAAGCTGGCCCGTGAAGGCAAAAGAAACCCGGAGCTCAACAGAAGCATTTTCGCATTCGCTGATATGAGACAACGGACGACGAAGACCCGAGCAGAAAAACTGAATCAACAGAAACACAAAAGGTCGTTATCCTACCAAAGTGATGATGGCCTTTTTTGTTTGCGTGCGAAGCTTGCTGCAATCGTTTAACATAAAGTCATCCCGTACCAAAGTGAGGCATGACATCATGAATAATACCATTCACCCAGAATGCGCGAGAGCCATTCAACATCTCCTCCAACTGAAGGACCCAAAACGCGAAGATTTTCTGGCGCTGAAAACGTACGGAAATGACCGTTATTCGACTATGGGATGGGAGGAGCTACAGATGTACATCAATGAAAAGACCGTCATCATTGTCGAGCAGTTTGAAAATGAACAAAATATTATGTCTGCCCTGCGCTGGGTAGCGAGAGGGTTGCCAGTCTGGCTAGCAATTCGAAAAGTGCGGGCGGATTATTCGGTGTATGGATACAAGAAGTAGTCTGTCTTTCAAAAAAAATATATGCAAATAATAGAAATAATACTGCACGAAGGAAAAGATAGGTCTATTATTGTCAGTATTAGCAATTTTGGAGGGAGACATCATGACAGATTACTTACTTAGCTTACTACAAATTATTATGATCAACCTGGTGTTGAGCGGAGACAATGCAGTCGTAATTGCTCTTGCCTGCCGCAATCTGAGCCCAGAGCTGCAGAAAAAAGCTACTTTTTGGGGGAGCTTCGGTGCAATTGGATTGCGAATCATCCTTACCTTCATTGCCATCTGGCTGTTGAAAATTCCGTTTGTCCAGGTCGTCGGAGGGCTTTTGCTGATCTGGATTGCGGTCAAGCTGTTAAAAGGTGAAGATGAGGACAGTCACATTGGTGGGGGAGCGAGTTTTGTTGAGGCACTCAAAACCATTATTTTTGCCGATCTGATTATGAGTCTGGACAACGTCATCGCTGTAGCCGGAGCAGCGAACGGGAACCTGGTTTTGGTCATCATCGGACTTGCCATCAGCATTCCGCTCATCATTTGGGGAAGCCAGTTGCTGATGAAGCTGATGAACCGTTTTCCCATCATCGTATTGTTGGGGGCGGCTTTGCTCGGATATACAGCAGGAGAAATGATTGTAGGAGACAAAGCAGTAGGCAGCTTCCTCGAGGGGGTAATGCCTTCGCTGCATATGATTTTGCCGGTAGCATTGGCACTTCTGGTCATTGTGATTGGAAACTATTTGAAAAGAAAGGGGAAAAATGTATTAAATAAAGAAGTGACAAATAACCATGCGGAGACACTATAGCTATGGAATATCGAGATTGGTACATTCTCCAAACCTTGTACCAGGAACAAAACATTACAAAGACAGCCGAAAGCCTGTATTTGTCCCAGCCTGCGCTGACCAAAAGATTGCGGCAGATTGAAAAAGAATTTGGCGTACAGATCGTGCAACGGGGGAGCAGAGGTGTTCATTTCACTCCTCAAGGAGAGTATTTGGCCAAATGTGCGGATGAAATGCTCCTTAGACTGCGCAATATCAAGGAGCATGTCTTGAACATGGGCAACGAGGTCAATGGGACGCTCCGGTTGGGGGTTTCCAACTATTTTGCACGGTACAAGCTCCCGATGATCTTGAAAAAGTTCAAGGAAGCTTATCCAAATGTCGAGTACAAGGTAATGACCGGATGGAGCAAAGACGTCTACAAGTCCGTGTATAATCAGGACGTGCACGTAGGCTTCGTCCGGGGAAGCTACAACTGGTCCGATCAAAAGCACTTGCTGTTCGAGGAATCGGTCTATGTCGTTTCCACGGAACCTATTCATATCGACGACCTGCCCACTCTGCCACGAATCGACTATGAGACGGATCCCATGCTGCTGGCATTAGTGGACAGCTGGTGGACGGAACGATTTTCTCAACCACCGCTGATCGGCATGGAGGTCGACAAGGCGGATACATGTAGTGAAATGGTAGCAAACGGTTTGGGTTACGCCATCCTTCCACGAGGCGTGCTGAATGGCAAAGACGATCTGCACATGATCGAGCTGACCACAGCCGAGGGGGAGCCGATCAAGCGAAGTACCTGGATGTTTTATCATGCCGACTCAATGGAATTGCAAATGGTCAAGGCATTTGTGCGCTTCGTAGAGCAGGGTGAGATAGCATTCATCGATTAAGCAAGGAAAAAGGAACTGCTGGGAATTCCTGAATGGGAGCCAGCAGTTTTTATTATTCACACAAGGAATCGCCAACGATAACCATTTTGTATTTTTTCTGCGAGAACAATTGTTTTACACTAGGTGTACCCCCACCCTAGAAGCTTCATACAACGTCGGATAGTAGGAGAGGGAACGCTTATGCTGTTACGCATTTTGTTTACATTGCTGCTCGGGTCACTGGGTGGCTGGCTGTTTGCTACCATTCACAGCCCACTTCCTTGGCTGCTCGGAGCGCTAGTTATGACAGTGATCTGTAATATGCTTGGGGTCAAAAATCTTTGGATTCCCCGTTGGTTTCGTCAAGCGGGATTAACAGTAATCGGGATCACCCTGGGTCTGCGAATGACAGCTGAAATCGTCGAGACGATGACGGGACACATTGGTTTGATGCTCATCACCACGATTTTGACCATCTTGATCAGTTTGGTGAACGCTTGGATATTTTACAAGGTCTGCCGGGTAGACGGAATAACGGCGATCTTCAGCAATATTCCAGGTGGTTTATCGGAAATGGTGTCGGTGGGGCAAATGGCGGGAGGAAATCAACAAGTCATCACGATTTTTCACTCGATCCGTGCGATCAGCGTCGTGCTTTGTACCCCTTATCTAGTGACATTTCTACCTACGCATGCTGCCATACAGACGGCTACTACAGAACACATGCTGGGGATTGGGCAGACAGTTATGATTCTTGTGGCTGGTCTCATTGGAGCGTTGATTGCGTCACGCTGTTATATACCCGCTCCGTTCTTGCTAGGTGCCTTGCTCGTGACCGCTTTGATTTCGATGAATACATCGCTTGTGGGAGAGAGTCCTGCTTTGCCAAGCATCTTGGTCCAAGGAGCGCAAATATTCATCGGGGTCAGCATCGGTCTTGGTTTCAAACGAGAGGACATCGTCAAAAACCGTCGATTCTTTCTGTTCGGTCTCATGCATTCCCTGTTCTTGTTCGTCATGGTGATTGTGCTTGCCATCGGCATTTCTTACGTGTCTGCTACCGATATCGTGACGGCGATTTTGGCGACGGTGCCAGGTGGACTCGCCGAAATGAGCTTGACTGCCTTGGCGACAGGAGCCGATCCGCTCTTAGTGACGGCGTTTCATCTGTTTCGTTTGGTCCTTGTCCTTACGCTGTTTTCCTTCGGCGCTCGTGCATGGACGAACCGCCACAGCAGGATCAAACAGCCAAAGGAGACCAGCGCCTGAGACAGTATTACAGTCAAATTAATAGCAAGACCTGTACGTTCCCTGATCGGAACGGCAGGTCTTTTTGGTGTGAAAAAAATGAAAATAATCATAAATATAGCGTTTATCCAAATTATCTGAACAAACTAGGAAGCGTTTTCATCGGATGCTATGATCTCCTTACCATAATTGAAAACGCTATCAACAGAGGGGGTCATAAAGATGAAAAAATCAAACAAATGGACAAAGTGGAGCGGAGTACTCCTCACTACGGCAATGGCACTTAGCCTCGCAGCCTGTGGAGGCGGCGGTGGGCAGACGGCTTCCTCTGGAGGAGCTTCTACCTACCCGGAAAAACCTATCTCGGTTATCGCACCATCAGGCGCAGGCGGAGGCTTGGATAAAACAGCGCGTTCTCTCGCAAAGGTGATGTCAGCAACGAAGCTGGTAGACAAGACGATCTCGGTCGAAAACAAACCAGGTGGCGGACAGGCAGTAGGCTTGGCTGATTTTGTAACGCAGGACAAGAAAAACAACTACAAGCTCCTGCTTCCCTCTACACCAATCGTCATCAACAATGTGAAAAAAGAAGGAAACAGCCCGCATTCTTACAATGATATGACTCCGTTGGCACAATTGACGAAAGATTACGGCGCGATCGTAGTAGCTGCCGATTCTCCATACAAGGATCTGAAATCGTTAATGGATGCCATCAAAGCTGATCCAACCAAAGTAACGGTTGCAGGCGGTTCTGCTCCTGGCTCGCTTGATCACTTGACCTTTTTGATGCCTGCTGTTAAAGCGGGAATTGATCCGAAATCAGTGAAATACATCTCTTACGATGGCGGTGGGGAAGCGATCGCATCTCTCTTGGGTGGCAATGCTGATGTACTGGCTACAGATGTATCCGGTTCGGGTGAATACTTGAAATCCGGCAAAGTAAGAATCCTGGGTGTATCTTCCCCTGAGCGCTTGAAAGGTATGTTCAAGGACATCCCGACGTACAAAGAATCCGGTTATGACACGGAGCTGATCAACTGGCGCGGTGTATTTGGACCAAAAGACATGACGCCAGATGCTGTTGCTTACTGGGAGCAAAAATTGAAAGCGATGACAGAGACTCCTGAGTGGAAAGCAGAGCTGGATGCAAATGGCTGGGACGATGGCTACAAAAACGGTGCAGACTTCAAGAGCTACCTGGGTGAGCAAGAAAAAATGTTCAAGGAAATCCTGGGTTTGCTCGGAATGGCGAAATAAAAAGTTTTGCTGGGGGATGGAGAAGGAGCGATTCTTCTCCTCCTTCATTCTGGATTCTTGTACGAACAGGAGGGAACATACGTGAGCAAAACATTTGACCGCTTCGCCAGTCTGATTTTTCTTGTGTTGGGCGTAGCATTTGTGGTCGGGAGCCAAAACATCTCGGCGAGCGCTTACGGCAGCAATGTCGGACCAAACATTTTTCCGATGGGACTTGGAAGTCTTCTGATCCTGCTCAGCTTGCGATTATTTTATGAGACGTTCAAATACAAGCAAGAGGGCAAGAAAGAGAAGGAAAAGCTCGATTACAAACGGTTCCTCATTGTTCTTGTCGCGGCATTATTCTACGTATTGCTTATGGAGGAAATCGGCTACGTGATCAGCACCTTCCTGTTCCTTTTCGTTGGATTCCAGACGATGCAGAAAGGGAAATGGCTCAACAGCGTGATCATTTCCAGTGCGTTTTCGTTCGGTGTCTACTTGTTGTACGTGGAAGTTCTCGATGGCACATTGCCCGGTTTACCAACATGGTTAGGCTTGTAGGAGGTGGATGTAATGGGTGCGATTGACTATTTGCTGAACGGATTTGCCACTGCCCTGCAATGGCAAAATATCATCTTTGCGTTTGTCGGCGTCTTGATCGGGACAGTAGTCGGTGTATTGCCAGGGATTGGGCCAATCAGCGGCGTGGCCTTGTTGATTCCGGTGACAGCTTCGTTGACGAGTGGACTGCCACCAGAAGCAGCGGCGACCAGTGCCATTATTTTACTGGCAGGGGTATACTACGGAGCGATGTACGGTGGCTCTACCACTTCGATTTTGTTGAATACACCTGGTGAGTCATCTTCTGTCGTTACCGTACTGGACGGATACCCGATGGCGAAGCAAGGAAGAGCGGGAGTCGCTCTCTCCATTGCTGCGATTGGTTCTTTTTTTGCAGGGCTTGTCTCGCTTATCGGTCTGGTATTTTTGGCAGAGCCACTCTCAGAAGTAGCGCTCAAGCTCAGTCCGGCAGATGAGTTTTCGCTGATGATCCTGGGGCTATGTGCACTGAGCGGGCTGGCAGGCAAGTCCGTGACCAAAGCATTGATGATGACGGTTTTTGGCTTATTGATCGCGACGATCGGGCTGGACAATGTATCTGGCGTGGCGCGTTTTACCTTCGATATGCCTGAGCTATATTCCGGTTTGGAATTTTTGACGATTGCCGTAGGGGTATTTGCGCTTGGAGAAGTGTTCAAAACGATCCTAGAAAGGGATGTGAATGAGGGAGAGATCGCCAAAATCTCCCGAATCATACCGACCAAGGAAGACTTGAAGGAAAGTGCTGGACCGATTCTCCGTGGATCACTGGTTGGATTCTTTAAAGGTATTGTTCCTGGTTCTGGTGCAACACTGGCATCCTTCCTTGCTTATTTGCTGGAAAAGAAAATCAGTAAAACGCCTGAAAAATTTGGCAAAGGAGCAATCGCTGGGGTAGCGGCTCCAGAGTCAGCGAACAATGCAGCATCTGGCGGGGCGATGATCCCACTTCTGACCTTGGGGATTCCGGGTACAGGGACGACAGCGGTATTGATGGGCGCACTGATTATGTACAACGTGCAGCCAGGTCCGCTTTTGTTTGAAGACCATCCGAACATCGCTTGGGGCTTGATCGCCAGTATGTTCATCGGAAACGTGATGCTCTTGATCCTCAATATGCCGCTCGTAAAGGTGTTTGCGAAGCTGATTGAGACGCCGCCTAAATATTTGATCCCGATGATCGTTGCCATTTCCGTGTTCGGTGTTTACGCAGTCCGTGTCTCCGTTTTTGATCTGGTCTTGCTGCTCCTTTGTGGACTCGTGGGTTACTTTTTGGCGAAAAACGATTTCCCAATGGCTCCACTCGTTCTTGGCCTGGTCTTGGGTCCGATGATTGAAAACAATTTGCGACGCGCGCTGACGACGTCCAATGGTGATTTTTCTATCTTTATTCAAAAACCAGTTTCGCTAGTGTTTCTGATCATTGCGGTTCTCTGGATCACCGTTCCCTTGATCATGAAAATGAGAGGGAAGAAAGTAATCGTGAACGAAGAATAGAGGAGGGAGATTCTCATGCGCGATGACAAAAAGATCAAAGAGGAAGTCAAACAGCAGTTCGGTATGAATGCTGAAAAATATGTGAATAGCCAGACGCATGCTACGGGAGAGGATCTCTCTCTCCTCACGCCTTGGCTGAATCCTTCGCCAGATTGGGTGTTTCTTGATGTGGCAACGGGCGGCGGTCATCTTGCCAAGGCAATCGCTCCACATGTCGGTCAAGTCTTTGCGACTGATTTGACACAGCCGATGCTTGCAGCGGCGCGAAACCATCTGAGATCCCACACAAGCAATGTCTTCTATGTGGTTGTGGATGCGGAGGCACTTCCGTTTTTGAGTGAATCCTTTGATGCAGTCGGGTGCAGAATCGCGGCTCATCATTTCCCGAACCCAGAGGCGTTTGTAAAAGAAGTGGCCCGAGTCCTGAAGCCGGGTGGAAAATTCGTGCTGATCGACAATATCGCAGCAGAGGATGAAAAGCTCGATCGATTTGTAAATACGCTGGAGAAACTTCGGGATCACAGTCATGTACGAAGCTACTCACGGTCCGAATGGTTAACGTGGATCGAGCAAGAGGGATTGGTGGAGAGTCATTCGCGCATCCGTAAAAAGACGTTCCCGTATGCGACTTGGGTCAGACGTACGACTGAGACTGAGGAGCAGATTGAGCAAGTAACCGCCCATATCACTAGTGCTGATGAGGTAATCCAAGCCTACTTCGCGGTTGAAAAAGAAGGAGAGCAAGTCGTTTCCATTCAAGTTGATGAGTGGATGGCGTTGTTTGAGAAACCAGAATGATACGGACGATGTTTCCAAGCTGGTCCCCGCTTACAATCAAGCGGGGGCTTTTTCTTTTTTTGTATGGGTACCTAAGTAACGATTCGTAATGATAAAGAGGTTTTCGAGACGGTTTTTGGCATTATATTTTTAATTTTTTGCATCTGTATTTACTATTCGTTTGAATTCGGTCAATATAAAGTACAAATGGTCTATATGAAGGAAAATATGCTACTATAACCACAGGAGGTATGTGATGGATGAGGTTGACCTGAGAATTGTTCAATTGCTCGAGGAAAACGGAAGGATATCTCATGAGGAAATCAGCAAGCTGCTGCACATCTCGCGACCGGCTGTCCACCAACGGGTTGCCAAGCTTGAAAAGAATGGTGTTATCAAGGGATACCGTGGCATCATTGACTGGAGAAAATTAGAGCAAAGGCTCAAGGTATTGATCTTCGTCAAAGCAAGATGTCAGGACTTCAAAGAAATCACCGCAAAGATTATGAACGTTCAGGTACCGAACGTGACCATCATCGAATGCCAGCGGCTCGCTGGAGAGTGGTGCATGATGCTAAAAGTACGTGCGACGGCACCGGAAGATATCACTAATCTGATCGATGAAATGGTTCAGTATGACGAAATACTGGAAACCTCTACGACTTTCATCTTGTCGACGATCTACGAGGATGGTCGGAAAGAAATTTGACAACCAAGGTGGAAACACAATGACAGGAAATAAAGATTCGAAATTATTTGTCGTTACGATTGCGTTGCTAGCTGTTTACCTGTTTTGGGGAGGCACTTATCTTGGAATGAAGATCGCCATTGAGTCGATGCCACCCTTTATTATGGCGGGTGCGCGATTTTTTCTGGCGGGATCGATCCTGTTCCTGATTGGGCGTTGGAAAGGGGCAGACCTACCCAGTGTTGCAGAATGGAGAGGAGCGGGAATTGTTGGGGCGTTGCTGCTTCTCGGGGGTAACGGTGTAGTAGCATGGGCACAACTCAAGGTACCGTCAGCAATCGCGTCCTTGCTGATCGCTACGGTTCCATTATGGATTCTCGTTTTCAACTGGATCGGTGGCAGCAAGAAAAAGCCAACAGTTGGAGTCATGGGAGGAATCCTGTTTGGATTGGCGGGGATCGCTGTGATGGTTATCCATCCCGAGAGCACAAGCAATCAAGGGATCGATACCATTGGAATCTTGGCGCTCCTGTTTGCCTCAATCAGTTGGGCAGTGGGATCGCTGTATTCGCGCCATGCAAAGCTCCCAGCATCACCGGTAATGGCGACGGCCTTGCAAATGATCATCGGGGGAATTTTGTTGGGGATCGCGTCGCTGTTTCTCGACGATTGGACGAAGCTGCATCTATCGGAGATTACCCTTCGTTCCTGGATTGCCTTTGGCTACTTAGTTGGATTTGGTTCCATTGTCGCTTACACGTCGTACATTTGGCTTTTGAAAAATGCAGAGCCTTCCCTGGTCTCCACGTACGCTTATGTGAACCCGATTGTCGCAGTATTTCTAGGTTGGCTGATCGCTGATGAACAATTGACAAGCCAAACCTTGATTGCTGCTGTCATGATCATCGCATCCGTTGCCATCATCACGATGTTTCGGGAAAAGAGTCCAAGTGCGACACAACCGGTAGCAAGAAAAGAAAAAGGGAAGCTTCAGGTTCATAAATGAAGCTTCCCTTCTTTTTGCCATCGGGCATTATTTGGCCGTTTTTTGCGGAACCCAGCGGTATTTTCGTTCCGGACGCCCGACAGTTCCATAGAACGTCTCGACAGTCACTTCATTAATAGAGACGAGAAATTCGAGGTATCTGCGCACGGTCGAGTGACTCATGCCAGCCAGTGCAGCCAGATCATCGGCATTCATGCTTTGGGTGGTCTCCTGCATTTTGTCCCGGATTAGCTTTAATGTCAGCTTGTCGATGCCTTTCGGGAGCGTAGTGACAGTCTCAATGGTTTTGGCAGCAGGAGTGTGTGCGGCTTTCGTAAACAGCTTGTCCACTGCTGTCTGATCAATGGTTGTATGCTGCTGCAGCTGACGTCTCGTATTTGCATATTGCTCCAAGGTAGACATGAATTTATCGATCATAATCGGCTTGATGATGTAGCTATATGCACCGCCACGTATCGCTTCTCTCACGGTTTCCACATCGTTTGCGGCTGTGATCATCACGACATCGATCCCGCGAAAATGCTTCCTTACTTCACGCAACAGGTCAATCCCGTTCATATCCGGCAAATAAATGTCCAAGAGCAGCACATCTGGCGTAACGACGTGAAGCATCTCCAGCGCCTGTTTTCCGGTCGTGGCCGTGGCAATAATCTGGAATCCTTCCAGTTTACTTGTGAATTGTTCATAGATTCTAGCTGCAATTTCGTCATCTTCCACGATCATGACGGTAATAGGTTTCTCAGACATGGTGGATGGCCTCCTCATCTACTTGCTTTGTCCCATTTCTTGGGGACGACTACGGTGAAACGCGCTCCGCCAAGATCACTTTTCCCGAGTGAGATTTGCCCCTCTAACAGCTCGATGGCGTTTTTCACAATAGCCAAACCGAGTCCTCGATTTTCACCTGATTTCGTAGTGACACCGCTTTCAAAGATGCGGGGCTCCAATTCTTTTGATACCCCATGTCCATTGTCTTCGATATCGAAAATGATATCACCACCCAAATCAGTAAAGGACACATGAACCATTGCGTCAGAGCCTTTGTATTCGAGGGCAGCTTCCATCGCGTTGTCGATCAAATTGCCGAGAATAGTGACCAATACCTTTGTATCCAAGCTGTCAGGTACATTTCCCAAATAGCTATCCTGATCAATTTCGAGTAATACCTTCAGTTCTTTGGAACGATTGATTTTCCCTAGCAGACAAGCTGCGATGAAGGGCTCTTTGACTGAACTCATAATGAAGGCAAGAATATCCTGCCGTTCCTTTACTTCATCGGTGATGAGTTCGATTGCTTTGTCGTACTCCTTTAGCTTGAGGAGACCGTAAATGGTGTTCAAACGATTTAAATATTCGTGATTTTGCGCACGCATATTATCCGAAAAGGAACTGATCTTGGTAATTTCTTCGGTGAGCTGCTCGATTTCAGACTCTGGACGAAATGTGAAGACCACCCCTCTGATTTCATTATTGCTCAAAATAGGAGAGTAGTCGGTTATAAAAATTTCGTGTCCCAGCAAAATTTTGTAATTCATTTCTTGTGTATTTCGATTGACAGAATGAATGATGTCGCGCAATTGCGGGCTAGCAATCGATTTCCCTACGGCCAAATCCTCTTGGAGGAGGGAACGTGCGCGTTTATTCATCGAGACGACACGCCCTTGCATATCGACTGCTACCGTAGCATCGCGAATCGATTCAAGAATAGCTGTTTTTTCCGTAAACAAAAATGAGATTTCTTCTGGCTCAAGACCAAAGATCAATCGCTTGACTCTTCTGGCAATGATAAAAGCGCCAATCATTCCGATAACTAGCAGCATAAGAGACAAGGCGACGACCCTTTCCTTGTATTCCGCGACCTTTTTCTCTACATCACTCATGACATAGCCGACAGAGGAGACGCCAATGGTTTCGCCTTTCTTGTTGACGATCGGTGTTTTCGCTTTGATAGCTGGACCTGAAATGCCTGTCCCACGATAAATGACCGATCGATTTTCTAAAAAGACGGGGTCATTGCTGGTTCCCATTGGTAATCCAATCTGCTTTGGGTCGTAGTGAGAGTACCGAATACCGTCCTTGTTTCCAATCACAACATAGCTGGCGCCCGTTTCCTTTCGAATGGTTTCGGCTATCGGTTGTATCACCTTGGAAGGATCATCGGTCCCAAAGGCTGCAATGATGCGTTCGTCCATGGCAGATAGCTTGGCGACCGTCATGGCTTGCTGACCAATATAGCGATCCAAAATGTCATCTAATATGAGGGAAAATAAGGCAGTTCCTATCCCCATGCTGATCAGGACAACGATGGAAATGAGGAGAACCATTTGGGTCAAGAGGCTGATGCGGGCTTTTTTTGGTGTATGAACCATGGGCAAACCACCTTCGATGACAGATCAAGATACTATAAATGTATGAAACCGTTTACTCCATTCATTATAACAATAACGCTTTCACATTTGTGACACAAAGTAAATTTGTAACAATACGATAGCCAATAGGTTTATGAAAAAAGTTTTGACAAATTTTTTATAAAAAATTGAACAAAATATGAACAACAAGTGAATATTATGTTACAATAGGAGCATAAAACAAAAACGGTCACGCAAAAAATCTATGATGATAGGGGTTTTGTGTTATGAATAACGATCGAAAAGCAGCAGATGTATTAAGATGGATGGCTTGGACAGTATTATTCGTAGGTGCCGTTATTATGGCTTTCACTGCAAACGATTTCAGATCAGAGAACTTGCCGTTGATGGTGTCGATCGGATTTTTGATCGCTGGCATGAATATCTTCATTATGAGCACGGTGTTTCGCTTGATGACACTAAAAAGAACTGACGCTTAAGTTAGTTAAAAATAGTCCCATAATCCCTCTCATTTTCTTCATTATAATGAGAGGTTTTTTATTTATACGGAAATTTGCCGTCAGCCAAATAAGGCTGGCGTTTTTTTGTTTTTTTTATTAAAAGTGAAAAGAAATCTTGACAATCCAAATTGGGTGGCATGACCAAAAATGGGTGTCAAAGATCATTACAGGAGAATCCTAACAAGAATATGATCAACTCGTGACTGGTATGTGAACACTTTGTAACAGAAAAGCTACGAAATATTGAACGTCGTTAAAAACAAGTACAAAAGCTCGCAGACTCTGATAGTATGTATATGCGGCAAATAGTGAAGTTCACTTGTGTTAAAAAACCCCTATTGTGAGGAACTCTCGAAAAGTGTGAATGCACGTAAAATAAAGAAGGTTTTCCAAAACCTCGTTCGAGACCTCTCCATAGAGAGTGACTGCACTATCGACAAACGTGAGGCAAAGTTCACCCGAAAAGAACTGCGCTCTCAAAGTATTACATGCTCGTTGTTTGTGACTAGGAGGGATTAGGAGAATGAGCGGAGGAAAAATGCTGAGGCATATCCAGTTTTGGATCTTGGCAGTGTTGGGCACCGTTCTGCTGACAGGCTGTGGTAGCGAATACCTCGTCTTGAATCCAAAAGGACCTGTAGCAGAAACGCAGTACAATCTCATTATTATTTCCACGATATTGGTCGCTGTCATTATCGTTCCGGTTATTGCGCTTACCGCTTTCATTGTATACCGCTATCGGGATACACCGGGCAATAAAGCAAGTTACAAGCCGGAGTGGGCACACAGTACAACCCTAGAGGTAATTTGGTGGATTATTCCTATCGTTATCGTTGCATTGCTGGGTTACTTTACTGTCCGTGATGTTTATGTGTTAAAAGAAAACCCGAATAAAGAAGTTGCCCCTATGACCATTCAGGTTACGGCTTTGGACTGGAAATGGATGTTCACGTATCCAGAACAAAATATCGCAACTGTTAACCATTTGGAGATTCCAGCAGGCGTACCGATTCGCTTCCAGGTATCTGCTGATGCACCGATGAACTCTTTCTGGGTTCCAGAATTGGGTGGACAGATTTATGCGATGGCGGGAATGGCTACTGAGTTGTATCTGCAAGCAGATGAACCAGGTACATTCGCTGGATTTAGCTCCAATTTCTCTGGTGAAGGCTTCGCTAAAATGCAGTTCGATGTAGTCGCAAAACCAAAAGATGAGTTCGATAAATGGGTGAAAGAAGTAAAAGGTACGACACCAGCTATGACGAAGGCAGATTATGAAGAACTTCGCAAGCCTGGCGTGACAGATAAGTTTACGTACTCTGCATTCCCAGAAGGTATGTTTGAAGAGATCGTTGCGAAATATGGCCATGGTCACGATATGGACTATGTGATGGAGAAAATGCCTGCGCCTGCAGGTGACAAGTCTTCTAGTGAGACTTCGCTAAATACGCAGCATAAGACTGAATCGCACAACATGCCTGGAATGAATCATTCCAGTATGAACCACTAGGCGAGAGGGAGGAGGAATACCACGTGTGGGAGAACATTAAGGATTTTGCATCCACGTTCTTTGTAACAGGTGACCCACTGATTTACGGTGCGGACGTATCGATTGTACTGACCATCATTGCAATCTTATTCGTTCTGACTAAGTATAAAAAATGGGGTTGGCTATGGCGCGAATGGTTGACTACAGTTGACCATAAGCGTATTGGTATTATGTATTTGATCGCATCGCTTCTGATGCTGTTCCGCGGTGGGGTTGATGCCCTGCTGATGCGTGTACAACTGGCATTCCCGAACGTAGAATTCCTGCACTCGGATCACTATAATGCCATCTTTACGACTCACGGTACGATCATGATTTTGTTCATGGCGATGCCGATGATGTTTGCCTTGTTTAACATGGTAGTACCGCTTCAACTCGGTGCTCGAGATGTAGCGTATCCGTTCTTGAACGCACTCAGCTTCTGGCTGTTTATGCTCGGTGCGATGCTGTTCAACCTTTCGTTCGTAATCGGGGGCTCCCCAGACGCTGGTTGGTTGTCTTACCCGCCATTGTCACAAAATGAATTCAGCCCTGGACCAGGTCAGAACTTCTATATTTGGGGGATTCAAATCTCCGGTATCGGTAGTTTGGCGACAGGGATTAACTTTATCGTAACGATTCTCAAAATGCGTGCACCTGGCATGAAGCTTTCCAAAATGCCATTGTTTAGCTGGTCCGTATTGTCCAGCTGCATTATGATTATCTTCGCTTTCCCAATTTTGACTGTAACATTGGCTCTGTTGTTCCTTGACCGTTTCGCAGGTGCCCACTTCTTCACAATGGACGGCGGCGGTAATCCGATGATGTACCTCAACCTCATCTGGATGTGGGGTCACCCTGAGGTATACATCGTAGTAGTACCAGCTTTCGGTATTTTCTCCGAAATCGTGGCTACGTTCTCACGTAAAAAGATTTTCGGCTACAAATCAATGGTTTGGGCGATGATGATCATTGCCGTTGTATCGTTCTTTACATGGGCTCACCACTTCTTCACAATGGGTACGAGCGCAAGTGTTATCGCCTTCTTTGCGATATCAACGATGATTGTAGGGATCCCGACCGGGGTTAAGGTCTTTAACTGGCTGTTTACAATGTATCGTGGTCGGATATCCTTTAAACAACCAATGCTGTGGACCATTGCCTTTATCCCGTGCTTCGTAATTGGTGGAGCGACAGGGGTAATGCTGGCAGTAGCTCCGGCAGACTATCAGTATCACAACAGTTACTTCCTGGTTGCCCACTTCCACCAAGTATTGATCGGTGGGGTAGTGTTCGGTTACCTGGCTGGTATTTACTACTGGTGGCCAAAACTGTTCGGTTTCAAGCTCGACGAGAAACTGGGCAAATGGGGCTTCTGGTTCTGGAATATTGGTTTCTACGTGTGCTTTATGCCGCAATACGCGCTCGGTTTCATGGGTATGACTCGCCGTTACTACACGTACGGTTGGGATCGCGGTTGGGCAGACCTGAACCTGGTATCCACTGTAGGGGCATTCATGATGGGTATCGGTTTCATCTTCCAAGTATGGCAAATCGCTTACAGCATCAAGCATGGTGAGCGCGACACGACAGGCGATCCATGGAATGGTCGTACGCTGGAGTGGTCGATTCCGTCACCTGCACCGTTCTACAACTTTGCTGTTGTTCCACAAGTGAAAGAGCTCGATGACTGGTGGGAAACAAAAGAAGCAAAAGCAAATGGCACCTATAAAGAACAACCGGCCAAACTGGAGCCGATTCATATGCCGAAGAACTCTGGAATTCCGTTTATCATGGCGAACTTCTGGTTCCTGGTAGGTTTTGGTTTCACATTTGGATGGGTTTGGATGGCCGTTATTGGATTCATTGGAGTATTCGCATGCATGTGGGCACGCTCCTTCCAATACGACACGGATTATTACGTACCGGTGGAGGAAGTGCGTCGCACTGAGGCTTCACTGGGGAGGGTGGTGTAACGATGGCTACGAATCATGACCATGGTCACGGCCACGACCACGACCATCATGAAGAGCATGAGCAACTTAAAGTTCTCGGTTTTTGGATTTTCGTTGTAACAGACTGCGTGTTGTTCGGTACGTTGTTTGCAACATATGCGGTAATGATGAATAGCTTTGCTGGTGGACCAACTGGACAGGAATTGTTCCAGCTGCCAGGCGTTATTGCTTCAACCTTCATCTTGTTGACAAGTAGCTTTACCAGTGGTCTCGCTGTTCTGGCAATGAACAAAGGCAATGTCAAGCAGCTGATTGCTTGGCTGGCTGTAACTGGTCTTTTGGGACTGTCTTTCGTAGTGTTGGAAGTCACTGAGTTCATGCACTTGATGAGCGAAGGCGCAACCATGGCGACTAGCGGCTACTGGTCCGCTTTCTACACACTGGTTGGTACACACGGATTGCACGTAACGCTTGGTCTGTTCTGGATGACTGCGTTGATGATGCAGCTGAAGCGTCGTGGGATCTCTGCGGTTACTCGCCGCAAAATTACCAACTTTAGCTTGTACTGGCACTTCCTTGACGTTGTGTGGATCTTCCTCTTCACAGTCGTTTACTTGATGGGGGTGATGTAAGGTGGCACAACATCAAAACCATGGCGGACATCATAGTCACGGATCGATGAAAGAGTACGTAATCGGTTTTATCCTGTCGATCGTGCTCACCATTATCCCACTCGTGCTGGTCATGAACTCGATGCTGAGTAAAACGGCGACCATGATCGCGATCTTGGTAATGGCGGTCTTGCAGTTCGTAATTCAGTTGGTCTTCTTCATGCACATCCGCGAAGGAGAAAAACCACGCTACAACGTACAGACATTGATTCTTGGACTTGTGATTGTATTTACAATCGTTGCAGGTTCCCTCTGGATCATGTTGTTTAACAAATATTAATCCGTTAAGAGCGTGGCACAGGCGATTCGTTGCTTGTGCCGCGTTTTTTGTTTATTTGTAGCTGTCGTGGAGGGAAGAAGCGCATTTCCAGTCTACGCTTCGGCCTACGCCCCGCAAGGGGTGGGGACTGTCCGCTCCGAAAAAAATGGCGGGAGCGCTTCAAACGTTGAAGTTTCGATGAAGGATTCCATAAGTTATTATGAACGAGGACAGCCCCTATTCGTAACTTCGTAGGTTACTCTGGCTACACTAAGGGCAAGTACGCCAATAGACAGAGCGCTACAATACGAAAGGAGCTGCTACTTA
>NZ_JAMAUS010000022.1:0-65263 GCF_023714195.1 Brevibacillus sp. MER 51
GCCAGCGTTCGTCCTGAGCCAGGATCAAACTCTCCAATAAAGTTTGTTACTGGTTCAAAGCTGGCAAATCATTTAATGATAGACTCATTAACGCTTTCGCTGTTCAGTTTTCAAAGAGCATTTTTTGGTTCATCGCCCAGAGGCGACTTTCTTAATTTACCACATAACCACTTGTGAAATCAAGTGTTTTTCAAAACTTTTTTTCGTCCGCTCTGCGTTAGCGCAGCAGCGACGTTTGTTAATATAGCATGGATCACAAACAGAAGTCAACACTAATTGAAAATTTTTTGTCCCATTAAAATAAAACCTGTTTCTCTGTCACCATTTTCTCCATCTTTGCATACGATCTCCTGAATCAATAAACGCTGAAGCATCTTATCTATCACGAGAGGAATCTCGATCTCTGCCTCTTGAATCATCGGATGATTCATCAGCTCTTCCAAACGCCAAGGCCCTGATTTCGTCTCCATGAGCTCAACCAGGTATCGAACAGATTCCTTCGTTCTGGATGCGATCCAAAATTCAATTGCCAGTACAAGTAGTTCAATTCGCTTCTCCAATGCCTCTGCATTAAAAGATAGCTCCTCATACAACTTATATATAGAAGGATCTATCTGTTTGACCTGCGTCCACAAAGCTGGTTGGGGATGATCTCCCGCTTCATATACAATGAGACGAGCCAAATAGTGAATCGTTTGAATGGCAGAGTGATGTGCATCCAGCATCATGCCTTGTTGCAAAAACTCTTTTGTCTCGTGAAAAAAACGAAGGATTTGGGAATACTCCTTACAGATATGTTTTTTCTGGAGAGAAGATGACAAACTAGCCAAGCGCAGTTTCATTTGTTTCATATACTGTTCTTTGTCCCAAACAATTTCTGCCCTTCGAAGCATCTCGGCAAGCCGCTCATCCAAACCGCAAATGACTCCCTTCTCCAGTTGCCACGTGCTGATTTGCTGCTCGATGATCACTTGTTCCTGAAATAACATGCGACGGATTTTACCATCAGCCTGGGGCTCATTTACTACGACGAAATAAAAGATTCCCTCGCGAAAGGGGACTAGCATATCCGAATCATTCAAGACAAGCACCGCTTGCACATCCAAACGCTGCTGGAGATTTTTCAGATACGTCTGCCTTAAAGTCATGCCTTGTTCCTCCCTGCCCCCTGGGTTGAACTTATGGATTCTACAAGTCTTGTCGGTTTCCTGCTTGTCAACAGACAAATCCTTTGTATGCTATACTATAGGGTAGGAGGAATGATCATGAAAAATACAGAACGCCTGAGCAAGATCAAACGCATGCGCACATGGGGCAACTGGAGCATGGTAATCGGCATTTTGCTGATGTATACAGGGTACGCATTTTTTGCGGGTTATTTGGACTTTATTCCTTTACTTGGAAACCTCTTAAAAGGCTCTTACATTTTTATGACGCTGCTTTTGATCATCGGGTTCATTCTGACAATGGGCAGTACAGTCTTGTTTATGATTTCCGGGATGGTCTCCACTTCAGCTCCACAGGTGCAATGCCCTTCATGCCAAAAAGTCACGAAGATGTTGGGAAAAGAAGACGCCTGTATGTTTTGTGGACAACCCTTGCGCCTAGAAGACGGACATCCTCAGCAAAACCAGACATAATATGATTCCTTTCATCTTATACGTAAAAAGCCACCTGCTACTTCCCGAGCATTCGGGGGGCAGGTGGCTTTCTTTCGTGAAAGCTGTCTGTCTTTTATTTCAAAGTCTCGTCAATTGCTTGCCAGATCTCCGGCACCTCAAAACCACGGCGCCAAGAAGCTATACCGGCCAAGTCGTATTTATTGACAATCTCCACACGCTTCTTCATAGAAGCTACGTCTTCTATCCACATTTTATAGACGTTGCCATCCTTCGGGTCTTTATACTCCACGTAATGTTGACCTGAAGCTTCATCCATAACGGGAGTCAGCTTGCGTTCGTTAATCCATTCCTGTGCTTTTGTCATGGAATAAGCTTTAGAACTCACCTTCACAGTGCCATCAGCCTGCTTGGCTTCTGTCCACAAGCGCGTGTAAAAAGGCACACCCAGCAGCAACTTTTCGTTAGGGACTTCTTCCAACACTCCTTGCAAGCCCCGCTCCACCCATGGCAACGATGCGACAGAACCAGCTTTTGGACTCGCTGCCCAATGCTCATCATATGTCATCACCGCAACATAATCGACGACCTCGGCCAAAGCTTTCCGATCCAGGAACATGGACCATTGTTTAGCATTTGACTTGATCGTCACATCTATGGAAACGGTCAGTCCTTGCTGATGGAGATACGGTGTCAGCTCGCGAACAAACTGAACAAGCTCCTCTTTTTCTTCTAAATATACGTTTTCAAAATCGATGTTGATGCCATCGAGATCATAAAGATGAGCGTAGTACAGGAGTTGGGCAATTAATTGGTCTCGCTTGTCATAGCTACTGAGAACGGACTTAGTCCAATCTGGATTAAAGCCATTTGTAACTAGCCCCCAAACCTTGTAACCTCTCTTATGAGCCCATTTGACATACGCAGGATCAGCCCTGTTCAACAGATTTCCTTCTGCATCCTTCATTTCAAACCAAGTAGGAGTTACTACATTTACCCCTGGTAATGCACCAATTTTTGAAACATCCGGATTTTTGCTGACGACGTGCTCCCATACGAGGTTGATCTTTCCATCAGGATTCCAAGCAGCGTGTTGTTGTCCAGTAGCAGTCGTGTGCTCCAGCTGGACTTTGCGCACATTCGTCATTTCAATACTTTTCTCTGAAATAAATCCTCCTACACCAGAGGCGGTTAAAATGCGATACCAGTTTTCCTTTTTGCCAAGAACGTCGACAACCTCACCCGCAGACAGCTCTGCTACAATCGGGGTTCGGTGAGAAGCCCCGGTACGGACCGCTTGTTTTTCCTCGGCAGCGATCACTTTCGCTTGCTGGATTTCGTAGCCCTCTTTTTCGACAACCAGGACACCCGTATCTGTTTTTCGCTCAAAAGAATAAGGGTATAGCTTTTCCAATGGATCCAACGGGACATAGCGTGTGCCGTCTACCTCTTTCACCGGAACGAGTAAATCCACAGGTTTTTTGTTCAGATAGGCGACAACTTCTCCGCTCTCCATCCGAAGCACCTTATCCTTCGTGGTGACAATAACGGAACGTGTTGGCTCATCCCAAAAAATCGCAGGATCAATGTTTTCTTTAATAAAATCAAAGGGCAGCAATATTTGCTCTGACTCCAATAAATACGTCGACTCTTTTCGCGAGCCTTCGGATACAATTACATTTTTATCACCGTCATACGGCTGCACATGCTCAGTCGAGGCACGGAGTACAAAAAACCAGTAAATGCTGCCGAAGATGGCCAACAAGAAAAAGCTCAACAAAATCAGCCTGCCAAAAGCCCTTCGTTTTCTTCGTCTTGGTCGCAGAGCTCTACCTGACTCCCTGCTCATAATCTCCACCTGCTTCCCGGTACATAAGCCTGTCTTCTGACTTGGGCTGTATGATTTGACTCATTATTCCGATCATAGCGTTGGTTCAATCCATTCACAACCTTTTGTATTCTAGTAATTCACGGACAAGCTTCCTACCAAGAAGAAGACGTACGAGAAGCCAAAAGGTTACAGATATCGACAAAAAGGGGTATGTCCCCCAAACACAAACACCTCCTGCATCACCGGGATTATCCGATTCAAGCAGGAGGTGCTCATCCATCCAATACATTCTTAGTGGGGATTCTTTTGACAGGAATCACAAACGCCATAAACTTCCATACGATGTCCGGTTACTTTGAAGCCGATGTCTTTGGAAGCAGCTACTTCTGCATCCCGCAAATACGGAAAGTGGAAGTCCCTGATTGCACCACAGGAAGAACAGATCGCGTGATAATGATCTTCTTCCACATTGGCATCAAATCGGCTGGACGCATCCCCGTAAGTGAGCTCTGTAACCAATCCAGCATCTTTAAAGACTCGTAGATTGTTATAAATCGTTGCAACGCTCATATTCGGGAATTTGCCTTCAAGGGCTTTATATATTTCGTCAGCCGTCGGGTGAGTCATCGTTTCCAGCAAATAGGTCAAAATTGCATGGCGCTGAGGTGTCATGCGAACCCCGGTATTCTTCAGGATTTCAACAGCTTTTTCCACACGTTGTACCATCTTGTTACACCCCACAGTCTTTCGCAAGACAAAAGAACAAGCTTCTCTAATGTCATTGATTAGAATTACTATAAATAAGTGTACGTCTAGTCGGCGAAAACTGTCAATATCCATTCAGCCGATTTGAACAGAAAGAAGTGGAAAATCAAGTTTATCCCTTTGCTTTTGCTGGCTTTTTAGTTGCAGGTTTTTTGGCCTTTTTGGCTTCCGCCTGTGCAAACTTACACATGGATTGAAGGGTACAGCTGCCGCATTGCGGATTGCGCGATGAACACACACGTCTGCCGTGCCAGATTAGCCAATGATGCGCATCCGTCCACTTCTCTTTTGGAATGCGCTTCATGAGCTGACGCTCCACTTCATCCACATTGTCGCTATTCGCAAGACCTAACCGGTTTCCTACGCGGAATACATGCGTATCCACCGCGATCGCAGGAATCCCGAATGCATTGGACAAAACGACATTTGCAGTCTTTCTCCCTACTCCTGGCAATGCTTCGAGCTCGGCGTGCGTTTGTGGAACTTCGCTATTGTATTTTTCGTACAAGATTCTACAGGTCTCTAAAATGTTTTTACTCTTATTCTTATACAACCCGAGCCCTTTTATATGCTCTTCCATTTCTTCCTGTGTCAAATGAAGGTAATGCTCCGGCTGGTTTAGCTGCTGGAACATGGGTGCGGTAATCTCATTCACCCGTTTATCTGTACATTGGGCCGAAAGAATGGTCGCAATGAGAAGTTCAAACGGGGTTGTATAATTCAATTCACAGTGCGCATCCGGATAAAGCTGCTGCAAATTATCCAAAATGTCGGCAACAGGTACTTTGCGTTGTGCCATAAATATATCCCCCTTTTCCCTACATTATACCGCCTTGGTCAACACAGTGATCGATAGCACCACAGACTACAACTGTTGTACAATGAGTCTGGAAGTATTTAACGGGAGGAGGTTTTCCATGAAAGTATTCCTGACTGGTGCCACAGGTTTTGTTGGACGGGGTATACTCGAGCGCTTGCAGGCAGAAGGATATGAGACGGTTTGCCTCACCAGAGCTGGTTCAACAGGTAAGCTTCCCTACAACGAAACCGCCACTCCACATATAACGGAAGCGACTGGCGATCTATTTGATAAAGAATCATTGATGAGAGGGATGCAAGGCTGCGATGCTGTCATCCACCTCGTCGGAATTATTCGCGAACAACCGGGGAAAGGCATTCGCTTTTCTCGTATTCATGTAGAGGGTACAAAAAATGTACTGGAGGCCGCCAAGCAAGCTGGAATCAAGCGCTTTGTCCATATGAGTGCTCTTGGCGCACGCGAAAACGCCACGAGCGCCTATCACCGAACCAAATATGAAGCGGAGCAGCTTGTGCAAACAAGCGGTATTCCGTACGTCATTTTCCGTCCATCTGTCATTTTTGGTCCTGGGGATGAATTCGTGAACATGCTCGCCGATCTGGTCCGGTTACCTGTCACACCGGTCATTGGCGATGGCTCCTACCCTTTACAGCCAGTCGCTCGCAAGACAGTGGCCGATGTATTCGTCCAAGCCTTAAACAGACCCGAATCAACCAATCAAATTTACGAAACAGGTGGGCCCGAACCACTCTCCTACGGACAAATTCTGGATACGATTGGCGAGGCTATTGGAAAGCGCAAGGTCAATAAAATTCACATCCCCCTTGCTTTCATGAAGCCTATGGTAAATATGATGGAGAGATTTCCATTCTTCCCGATCACCAACACGCAGCTCACTATGCTGCTAGAAGGAAACGCATGTAAGGACGGAAAGCTTCTCTACGATACTTTTCACACAGAGAAAATCGACTTTCTTCCGGGAATCTCCACTTACCTGCGTGCCTAATAAAAAGCGGAAGCCCCCTGCTTAATCCCAGGGGGCTTTTGCCTATTCATGCAACGTTTTCTCTTCTGCACCTGTCTCTTTATTAATATGACGAGCCACTACGAACAGGTAATCAGACAGTCGGTTGAGGTATTTGACCA
Organism: Brevibacillus sp. MER 51; assembly: GCF_023714195.1. NCBI lineage: Bacteria > Bacillati > Bacillota > Bacilli > Caryophanales > Paenibacillaceae > Brevibacillus > Brevibacillus sp. MER 51. The sequence goes on from NZ_JAMAUS010000022.1 coordinate 6,182, forward strand.
CGGAAGGGTTTACCTGCTCCTGCTGTGCCACATGAACTGCTTTGCGCTCTGCACGTCTGACGACCGTACGCGAAACATGGAAGGCAGCCGCTGCTGGATGTCCGCCAGGCAAAATAAAATTGGTGAGCGGAGGCAACTTTGCATCTAGCATATCAATTTGCTCTTCCAGAAAAGTAACATCCTCTTCTGCAATTGGCCAACCTACCTTCTTGCCTTCTGGCGTCGCCAGCTCAGCTCCTACATGGAACAGCTTTGTCTGAATGACATGGAAAACATCCTGCAATTCCTTCCATTCTTCTGTTGCAGGCAACAGAGCCAGTGCCAATCCGATCTGCGAGTTGGCTTCATCGCACGTACCGTACGCCTCAACACGATCGGCAAACTTAGGCACGCGGACACCTGCAACCAGTGACGTCTCACCTTTATCCCCCGACTTTGTATAAATCTTCATTCCGTATCCCCTCCACAGGTTCCGTTTACAAAGCTTCTGCGACCAGAATCAATTCTGAGCTATTTGCGTCAAAAGGTGTCTTTGCAAAAGAACCGTATCGTTGTGTGACCTTCAAGCCGTTTAAACGAAGCAGGTGATGGAGCTCCGCAGGGAATATGTAGCGGAGAGTAAATCGACCTTTCACCCGTTCCGTCACAACTCCCTGTGCATCCGTACGCTCGTATATGCGTGTCACTTCGGATAGTTGCTGAAAATGGTCATAACGGGTGTAATCCCACATCGCAACCTCTTCTCCTGACGGGAGTGGGTAAGTGCCACGCAAGGACATTTTTTCATTTTCCTCGTAAAAATGATGAATCTTGGGCACAAACACGTTCATGATGAACTTCCCGCCTGGAGCCAGATGCTTGCGAATGCAGGTCAATGCCTTCATTTGCTCTTGAACATGCAACAGATGCAAAAACGACCGAAAAGGAATCATAATCAGCGAAAATGACTCTTGCAGATCAAAGGCGCGCATATCCCCTTGCAATAGCCTCAAGCCGGATGTCACACCTTGTTCCTCTGCTTTTGCCTGAGCCCTCGCCAGCATATCCTGGGAAAGGTCAATTCCGGTAACGTCGATGCCAGCCTGCGCCATCGGAATGCTGATTCTTCCGGTGCCGCAAGCAAGATCCAGCACTTTTCCGCCTGCTTGCTTGGCTTGCTCCAGATAGAAGTCAACATCACCCGCGACACCGCGCTGCGTGAGATCATAGTAGTCAGCCCATTGATACATATTGCTCATACGGCCCTCCTATGCTTGCATTTCTTCTGATTGAAGGTAGGCCATCACGAGCTTCGCTGTGTTGTCGAGCGCTTCTTTATGTGTACGTTCATGAGAGTGGGATGCATCTACTCCCGGTCCGATCAAACCATGGACAACGTCATATCCTGCTCTCAGCGCAGCACTTGCGTCGGAACCATAGTAGGGATAAATGTCCACTTGGTAGTTCAGACCGTTCGCTTGTGCGAGCTTGGTCAGATGGCTGCGCAATCCGTAGTGGTAAGGTCCAGTGGAATCCTTCGCACAAATGGACACGCAATACTCATCTGTCGTCTGTCCGTCCCCAATCGCGCCCATATCGACAGCCAGGTACTCCACCACGTTATCAGGGATGCTGGAATTGCCGCCATAGCCGATCTCTTCATTATTGCTGATAAAAAAGTGCGTGGTGTAAGGCAGCTTCACGCCGGATTCACTCAGCTCCTTCAGAACCCCCAAGAGCACAGCTACGCTTGCTTTATCATCAATGTGGCGGGACTTGATAAAGCCGCTATCCGTTACCGTCACCCGCGGATCAAAGGAGACGAAATCTCCGACGGAAATCCCAAGCGCAAGGACTTGCTCCTTGTTTGTGACTTTTTCATCCAGTCGGACTTCCATGTTCGCCTCATTGCGCTCAGCTTTCCCCGCTTCTGAGCTGTATACATGCACGGAAGCTTTGGTGGACAAAATGGTACCGGTTACAAGACGACCGCTACTAGTCTCTACAACGCAGTGCTCTCCTTCAATCGCATTGAATGCAAAGCCGCCGATCAAAGTCAGCTTCAAGCGCCCGTTGCTCTTTATTTCTTTTACCATCGCGCCCAGTGTATCGACGTGAGCGGTCAAGAGTCTTGCCTTTTCGTTATGGGCCCCCGCTACTGTTGCAACGATTGCCCCTTTGTTAGTCCGTTTATAGGAAACGCCAAGCTTTTCTAATTCTTGTGCAACCCAGGCCATTACTTTTTCCGTATTGCCGGATGGACTTGGGATGTTCGCCAATTGGCAAAAGCTTTGTACAACATATTCCGTGGATACACTCATCTGTTTTCCTCCATTCGCCCATTGCGAAATAAACGTTAGGATTGAAGCTCTTCCTTAATAAATTGAAGCACTTCCTGCACATGTCCTTTGACTTTTACTTTTGGCCATACTTTTGCGATGTTGCCTTCTTTGTCGATGACGAACGTCGTGCGTTCAATGCCCATGTACTCTCGTCCGTACATTTTTTTCAACACCCACACGCCATAAGCCTCTGCCACTTGGTGATCTGGATCTGCCAGAAGCGGAAAAGGCAATTCGTGCTTCGCGATAAATTTATCATGCGATTTCACAGAATCCGGACTGATTCCGAGAACAACTGTATTCAGCTCGGCAAAACCTGAATGGAAGTCACGGAAGTCGCATGCTTCTGTGGTACATGTTGGCGTTTGGTCCTTCGGATAAAAATAAAGCACTACATTTTGACCATGAAATTGGGAAAGTGAGAGGGTCTGATTATTGCTCGCCTGCAAAGTAAATGCAGGTGCAGCTTGTCCTACTGCCGTCAAACTTTTCCCTCCTCTCGATAATATCCTGTTTTCGCTGGTCCCATTTTACCACAATCTAGTAGTCACTTCATCCGCATACAAGTTGCGCTTTGATTCAGAAAAGGATAGAATTAAAAAAAATAAAATTTTGCCTAGTCAGTTGGATGGTGAATTCGCATGAAAGAGTTTTTTGAAGTAACAGATCCAGAAGCGCTAAAATCGCTTGCTATAGCGGAACGGGTTAAAATTTTGGAACTCTTTGAAGATTTGGAGCCCAGAACGGCCAAACAAATCGCTACAGAACTAGGCGAAAATGCAGCACGGCTACATTACCATGTGAAAGAGCTCGTGCGTGTTGGACTGCTCGAGCAAGTGGATACCCGGGTAAAAGGCTCCATTGTGGAGAAATATTATGAGCCTGTTGCCAAGGTCATTCAGGTCAAGCTTCAATTGATGATTGAAGAAAACGCTCAACAATTAAGTGATGTCATGTTTACTCCGTTTCGTACTACGGAAAAGGACCTCATGCGAACGCTCAATCGCTTCGTCGCAAGCGACCAGGATGTTCGGAAGGAATACAAAAATACGTTCGCTTTTAATTTGACTGAATTTTATTTGAGTCAAGAAGAACGTAATCAATTTGTGGAAGACATCTCTGAGCTGTTGCAAAAGTACAAAGGGTTCAAAAAGGAATCTGGCCGTCGAAAATTCAAGTTTTTCGACATCTTGTTCCCATTGACTCCGGCTGATCCAACAGATGATTCAGATGATCCTTTTGATGATTCGGATGAGTAAGTCACCAAGAAAACCATCAGATACGATGGTTTTCTTTCATTTTCTAATCAAAGGAGGACTCCAATGCGGACGATCTTGTTTGATTTCGACGGCACAGTTGCCGACACCCTCCCCTTGATCTTCACCGCTTTTCGCTCCACCTTTCAGCAGTTTTTACAAGAGCATTATACGGACGAGCAGATTGTAGCTCTCTTTGGCCCCACAGAGACAGGCATTTTGCAAAGCAAGCTTCCCCCACATGCGCATGACAACGCCTTCGCACATTTTTATCGTGTATACACAGATGAACACTCCCGCGTACAAAATCCGGAAAATATCCGAATTATGCTCGACGAACTTCACGCAGCCGATATCCAAATGGGAATCGTAACAGGAAAAGGACGAAAAAGCGCTGACATCTCCCTTCGAGAATGGGGATTAGATTCGTATTTTTCCGTCGTGATTACAGGTGATGAGGTCACACATCCAAAGCCTCATCCAGAAGGTATTTTTACTGCTATGAAACAGCTAGGCGCAACTCCTGCGGAAACCATTTTCGTAGGTGACAGTGATGCTGATGTGTTGGCTGGTCGTGCCGCTGGTTTGCGGACAGTCGGTGTGGATTGGCTTTTGGTTACACAAAAGTCGGGAAAATTCGATCCCGAGCCTGACTACCACTTTACGGATGTGCCAGCTTTTACCGATTGGATTCTCGGACGCTAGTTGAAAAAAGGGTGTGCCCCTGCCGCAAAAGCGTGGACACACCCTTTTTTGATTAATACGCCCGTCCGAACCAGACACTATGCTGTGACTCTTTGCCGCAGCAAAGGCAGACTTTCTTTTGTACAGGAGGCTCAAACGGGATGTTGCGAGAGGTGAACTTGGTTTCTTCCTTGATCTTCGATTCACAAGCATCATCCCCACACCAGCCAGCTAACACCCATCCGCTCGTTTTGTTTTCGCTCTCGTTTTTAGCAATATGAGCGGATAGCTGCTCCAGTGTGTCGATCCCCAGATGTGAGTTTTCATCACGGAATGCTAGTGCTTTTTGGAACATATTTTGCTGAATCTCTTCCAACAGTTGAACAACGGTCTGCGCGATACCTTCAAGTGAGACCGTCACCTTCTCCCCTGTATCGCGTCGAGCCAAAATCACTTGACCATTTTCCACGTCACGTGGGCCGAGCTCCAGACGCAGAGGAACCCCGCGCATTTCCCACTCATTGAACTTCCAGCCTGGTGTTTCTTCGCGAAGATCAGCACGGACACGCACTCCTGCGGCCTTGATTTCGTCAAAGAGCGGATCAAACGCCTCCATGACTTTCTCGCGCAGCTTCATCGGACCGACCGGGATCATAATCACCTGTGTCGGAGCCATGCGAGGCGGCAACACGAGACCGCGGTCATCGCCATGCACCATGATCATTGAACCAATCAGTCTCGTAGAGGTGCCCCATGATGTGGTGTGAACGTACTTGAACTGATTGTCGCGATCCAAAAACTTGATTTCAAAGCCGCGCGCAAATTTATCACCCAAATAGTGCGAGGTGCCCGCCTGCACTGCTTTGCCATCCTTCATCATCGCTTCAATGGAATACGTGTCAACAGCACCCGCAAAGCGTTCACTTGGTGTTTTTTGTCCCTTCCAAACCGGAATGGCCAGCTCCTGCTCAACGACCTCTCGGTAAATCTCCAGCATTTGCATCGTTTCCTGACGAGCTTCCTCCTCTGTCGCATGTGCCGTGTGGCCTTCTTGCCAGAGAAATTCCGATGTCCGCAAGAACGGCATTGTCCGCTTCTCCCAGCGAAACACGTTTGCCCACTGATTGATTAATACAGGCAGGTCCCGATAGCTCTGAATCCATTGGCTGTACATATGCCCGATGATCGTCTCGGAGGTTGGACGTAGTGCGAGCTTTTCCTCTAGCCGCTCGCCCCCAGCCTCTGTTACCCAAGGCAGCTCTGGATTGAAGCCGTCGATATGCTCTTTTTCTTTTTGAAAGAAGGACTCGGGGATCAGCATCGGGAAATAGGCATTGCGATGCCCTGTCTCCTTGAAGCGCTTATTCATCGCCTCTTGAATTCGCTCCCATAGCTCAAAGCCATCCGGCTTGAAAACGATGCAGCCGCGCACCGGTGTGTAGTCCATCAAATCAGCCTTTTTGATGGCATCGATGTACCAACGCGAAAAATCCTCCGATTGCGGTGTAATTTCTTTTACAAACGCTTTGTCCTCTTTCATCCGTCTACGCTCCTTTTTGTTCTTACGTAAAATGCAAAAAATCCCCCATCCCAAAAAGGGACGGAGGATTAACTTCCGCGGTACCACCCTGATTGACCATAGCAATACGCCATAGTCCTCTCGATAACCCGATAACGGTGGGCATCCGGCTAAGCTCTTCACCAGCGGCTTCAGGATGGGATGCAGTTATCCATTACGTATCAGCCTTCCAGACTAGGGCCGACTCTCTGTTACGAGGGTATAGCTGCGGGTCCTTTCATAGCCTTTTGAAACTTTCTATTAAGTTAACATATTAGCGAGTCATGTCGTGGTTGTCAATTGTTGGTACGTGCAGCGATTCTGGAGCCGAGCTTCACGTAGATCGGATATGCGACCACTGAAATCATAACACCTTTGAAGAGATTGAACGGCACGATTCCGTACAGAACCAATGACCAGATGCTTGTCGCGTTGAACATAGTCAAGAGCTGTTCAATCGGCATTTGATAAAGCACAGCGTACGCAGGCAACAGCACATATGCATTTGCCACAGCCATGACGATCGTCATCAAAACCGTCCCCAGAGCGAGACCAGTCAGGAAGCCTTTTTTGCCTTGGCCCAGACGCTGCATGTAGACAGCCGCAAAAATAAAGCTTGATCCTGCTACGACGTTTGCGAGTTCACCGATCAAAAGGCCATCTGTATTTTTGAAGAGCATGTGCAGTGTATTCTTCAGTACCTCGATAATAATGCCAGCTACAGGTCCGTACATGAGTCCCCCGATCAATGCCGGGAGTGTGCTGAAGTCGAGCTTCAAAAAGCTTGGCATCAGTGGTACGGGAACCTCGAGATACTGCAGAATAAATGCAACGGCCGCCAGCATGGGAATCGTCACCAGCTTTTGGGTTGCACGTGTGCGCGAAGAATGCAGCGCTGTTTCTTTCATGTTTACCATCTCCTCATTTTTCTACTCCTTCTTGAGGAATGGCAACAGTCGTTGTATGCTCACACGTCTTGTTACACAAACAGAATAAACCCTGTGGCTATGTTCCACAGGGCATTTGCAAGCGTATGACAAAACCATGCGCAAATAAAAGGTACAAGAAACAAGAGGGCTGCCTCTACGTTCTCATCCCGTTTGCACAGGTAAACAAGCACGTGTGATAAACGTACTGTCGTCATCCTTCTCCCATCCAGACTGTACTGTCGGCTCTGGAATCACACCAGATCCTGCACTCCGTCGCAACTTTACGCTCGGGAGGCTCGCGGGCTTAACATGCGTAAAGCATGATCACCGCCGGTCGGGAATTTCACCCTGCCCCGAAGGAATGTGTAGTTGTATACAGCATATTATACTGCTGTTTTTTGATTTGACAATAGAGGAAACTGCCAAAGCGACACTTCTTATTTATTTTTCCGATGTGTTTAGTGCGAATAGCGAATAAAAAAGACACTTGCTAACTAGAGAGCACATTATGCTATCATTCGCTTGCACAATAGAATCGGCTCCTCAAGGGTGGTCGCGCGGCTCATCCCCATAGAAAGGGGGGAGATCGGCTTGGTTGTTACCTTGACCAAAAAGAAATAGACCGCCCTTGAGTTGACAGCTCTGCGGTCTATTTCGCAACATAGTATTGAGCCGCACCCCTTTGCGGGAAGCGCCTATTGTACCGACCGTTCCGGTTGCAGCCGGGATGGTCTTTTTTTACCTCACAACGACTTCGGATTATAAATCATCAAGAACCCGCTCCCCGATACTTCGTGACTCCCCAGTTCCAGACCAACAGCCCAATCCCGAAGAAAATAACAGCCACTACCGGCGTCATTGCCGCATATGTGTACCAAACTTCCTTGCGCAAAAAGTAAGCCGCCGGATAAACACCTACGAAAGCAAACGGCAGCACGTAGGTGAGCACAAAGCGAATAGCCTTGTTGTACACGTCTACCGGATAGCGCCCGTACTGCTGGATGTTGTATATCATCGGGGCAATCCCTGTCCGCGAGTCGGAAAAGAAGCTAACAGCAGCAATCGCGGTATACACGCCACCGTAAATCAGTGCCCCGCTGATCGAGAGCCCGATAAAGATGAACACGTCGTACCAGTAAAACGACAAATCGAGTTGAATGGCAGCATACCCCATGATGATGATCCCGGTTATGACGCCAAAAATGCGGTCTGGCGCAATCGACTCGAGGCACACCTGCGCCAGATTGTGGATCGGTCTCGTCAGGATGCGATCCATCTCGCCCCGGATGATGTACCGTTCGTTGAAGTCCCAAAAACCGAAGAACATCGAGAATAATGCGTATGGTACCAAAAAGAACCCATAGATAAAGATAATCTCGTCACGCGTCCAATCCCCCATCAGCGGAACATGGGTGAACACAACAACAATAAAGACAAGATTGATCAACTCAGAAACCAGATTGGACACAAAATCCCCGAGAAAATCTGTTCGGTAGGCAAGTCTCGTCTTGAAGTACTGGCTCAGGTAGTCGGCAAAAATACTAAAAATATGTCTCATGTCTTGCATGCTCTACCCTCCTTGCACAACCAGCTTGTTGCGGGCAAGACGCCACATCACCAAGATGGGAACCAGTATGACAAACATCCAAATCACCTGAAAACCGATCAATTCCCAAGAGCGTTCCGTTGAAATCGCACCTGTGAAGATCAAGCTCGGATAGTAGTTGACCGCCTGAAATGGAAGATACCCCATTACCGTTTGCGCCCAACCGGGGAAAAAGCTGATCGGCAGCACGAGACCAGACAACAGATCCACCACGACCCGCTTGGCTCGCATCATGCCATCGTTTCGGAACAGGAAGAAAGTAAGCAAGCCTGTCACCAGATTGATTTGTGTATTGATCAAAAACGCACACATCAAGCTGATCAAATACAGTCCCCACCCAGTTGCTGTCGCAGGGAAGCTGAACGGAATGATCAGACTGATAAGGAAAATACCTGGACCCGCGAAAAAAAGAAAACGAAAGATCCCTTCCCCAAAAGCCTGCGCCGTTTTCACGGACAAGTAATTATAAGGGCGTATCATTTCAATTGCGACCTTCCCTTCTCGGACGTCCTGGGCTATTTCCGTATCGATGTTGTTAAAATAAAACGCCCGCGACATCCAAGCAATCGCAACGTAGGAAGTCATCTGTTCCACCGTAAGCCCGCCCAGCTGCTGCTGACCTCCGTAGATCGCTCCCCATAAAAAGTAGTACGCACCGATGTTGATCGCGTAGATAATGATCCCGCTGTAATAGTTGACACGATAGGCAAGCATCGTCAAAAACCTCATGCGGATGAGTTCCATATAAAGCTTACGCATGGCTTCTTACCTCTTGGTCTGAGGAATAAATGTTGCGAACGATATCCTCTGTGCTCGTCTCCTCGATTTTCACATCGCTGACTTCAAAGGAGGACATGACCGTCGACAACACAAAGGGCAACATTTCTTGACTTCGCGCTACTTTTACACTGAGGGTAAAGTCATTGATTTGCTCGATCTCACAAGGCATCTCGCCCAATGTCTGACGAAGAGCTGCTGCTGAAGTGCGCTTTTTCATTTGGAAGGACACTTCTGTGCCATTGCCCCATTTTTCCTTGAGGTCATTCAGTAAACCGTCGAAGATCAGCTTTCCTTTGTCCATGACAAGCACCCGTTTACAGAGTGCTTCGATGTCTGACACATCGTGAGTCGTCAACAAGATTGTCATATTTTCCGTCTCGTTCAAATTGCGGAGAAACTCACGGATTTTTTGCTTAACGAGTACATCGAGACCAACTGTCGGTTCATCGAGAAACAGCAGGCGTGGCTTATGAATCAACGAAGCAGCCACTTCACAGCGCATCCGCTGTCCGAGACTCAGCTTGCGCACTGGCTGACTGACGAACGGTGAAATTTCCAGCTCCTCAATCAAACGCTCCAGCCATTTTTCTCCTTCTACTTCGTCAACCTTATAAACGCTTTTCAACAGGCGGAAGGACTCTAGCGGAGATAAGTCCCACCAAAGCTGAGAGCGCTGCCCGAAAACAACTCCGATGGATCGAACGTACTCTTCCCGCTGCTTGAAAGGCACATAGCCGTTGATGACGATTTCGCCATCGCTCGGGGTCAAGATACCCGTCAGCATCTTGATCGTGGTTGATTTTCCGGCACCATTTTCCCCAATCAGCGCGAACATTTCCCCTTCCCCTACTGTAAAGGAAAGGTCATCCACCGCTTTTACTGTCTTGTACTCTCGACTGAACAAATCACGAAAAGCACCACCAAGGCCCGGTCTGGACTGATGAATGCGGAAATCCTTTTGTAAATGATTTACCTGAATCATGGAAAACCGTCCTTTTTTCTTCGCTTAAATACCATTTGTAGTGTATATGAGCCAATCGAATTGTGCAAAAGGCAAACTGCACCAAACTGTTATTGAAGATAAAGAATCATGCCCGTTTTGTCGTCTGACTTTTTAAAGCGGATATAGTGGATGCATTCGGGATCATTGTTTTCCAGAGCGATCAGCTCGTCTGTATAACGTTGCAGCCCTTTATGTACAATCGGCAGCACCGTTTCTTCCCACTTTGGCTGTGCTCCACCTATAGCTCTCGGCATGAAAAGACCATCCGTTACCAGCACCAATGCCTTCACGCCAACTCGATTCATGCGTCCATACTCGATAAAATCCCGACAGGCAACATCGCCATTCAACACGCCGTAGCCTCCTGGTCCATTCGCCTGATAGCGGTTATGGATCAGGATGTCCATACATCGTTCGTACAGCTCTGTTCGGGTACACGATCCTTCGTTGATTCCTTCTTCCCACTTCGCCAAGGCGGCCTGTTCCAAATGGCTGACTTGCGTGTGCGTCAGGGGTCTTACCATCTCATCATCATAAACGGCAAATATCATGCAATCACCCAACTGCGCATACTCGATATGGGCATCTCCTACACGAACGACTGCACAGGCCGCTCCCCACAATGCTTCCTTTTTCTCAAGATTGATGCCACTTTGCCGCATCTGCTCCTGAAGGGTTTCGTTTATCGTCCCCAAATAATTGTGCAAAGCTGCATCCTCCGGCATTGCTTCCAACTGCTTTTTTACAAGGTCAGCCGCGATAGCTCCTCCTGTCTGCCCTGCTTCGTTCTCATACGGGATCAGCGACGTAGTGCCATCGATGACCGCATACACATGCTTGACCTGCTGAATCACATAGGCGTCCTCATTGCTTTTGCTGCTTCCTTTCATGGAGATGCACTCAAGTTTCATGATGACCCCGCCTTTACCCTTGGAGTGATTTGCTTGAAAATTGTATCATTTTTCCTTTCCTTCATCTATAGCTCTCCGTTCATATCCACTTGTTGAACAGCTGTGGTAAGATAATGAAGGACTTTTTCCAAAAGAGGTAGTTCCAAAAGAAAAGAGGGAATATGCATGAAACGTGAACGATCCGCGCAACTGCACGAGCAAGCACTCGACGTCATTCTAGGCGGGGTAAACAGCCCTTCCCGCTCTTTCAAGGCCGTAGGCGGGGGAGCACCCGTAACGATGGAACGTGCCCAGGGCGCGTATTTCTGGGACGTGGACGGCAATCGATATATTGACTATTTAGCAGCATATGGCCCCATCATTACTGGCCATGCACATCCACATGTGACCAAAGCGATTTGCGAAGCGGCTGCCAATGGAACCCTGTACGGTACGCCTACTCCATGGGAAATTACCTTTGCAAACATGATCCGCGAAGCAATCCCTTCGATGGAGCGCATTCGCTTCAACAATTCCGGTACAGAAGCAGTCATGACCTGCATTCGTGTAGCACGTGCCTATACCGGACGTGTCAAAATCATCAAATTTGCAGGCTGTTACCACGGCCACTCTGATTTGGTGCTCGTTGCTGCCGGCTCGGGGCCATCTACTCTGGGGATTCCAGACAGTGCAGGTATTCCGCAAAGCATTGCCAGCGAAGTCATTACCGTACCTTTTAATAATATCGAAGCATTCGCAGAAGCTATGAGCAAATGGGGAAGCGAAACGGCTTGCGTCCTCGTTGAACCGATTGTCGGCAACTTCGGTATCGTGGCACCTGAGCCTGGCTTCCTGGAAGAGGTTAACCGCATTACGCACGAAGCTGGCGCCCTTGTCGTCTACGATGAAGTGATCACGGCCTTCCGCTTCTGCTATGGCGGCGCACAAAACCTCCTCGGAGTCGAGCCTGATCTGACTGCATTGGGCAAAATTATCGGTGGCGGTCTGCCAATCGGCGCTTATGGTGGTCGTCGGGAAATCATGGAGCAAGTCGCCCCACTCGGCCCTGCGTATCAAGCAGGAACAATGGCTGGTAATCCTGCTTCTATCCGTGCGGGTATTGCCTGCCTGGAAGTATTGAAGCAGCCGGGCGTGTACGATAAATTCGAACGACTTGGCGCTATGCTGGCGAACGGAATCATCGAAGCGGCAAACAAACACGGCGTGACCATTCAGCTCAATCGTGTAAAAGGGGCATTGGCTGTTTACTTTACGGACGAGCCTGTTCATGATTACGATGCAGCTCAGAAAGCGAATGGAGAAATTTTTGCCCGCTTCTTCCAGCTGATGCTGAATGAAGGTGTATGCCTGGCTCCATCCAAATATGAAGCTTGGTTCGTGACGACAGCTCATACAGAAGAAGACATTCAATACACCATCGCGGCTGTAGACCGCGCCTTTTCTCAGCTGTAAACCATTCCCACGTCCTTTCGTATCCGTCCGAGGAAATAATAAGCCTGTTCGCGATTATGTTTTCGAGGAGGATATCCCGGTGTCCAAAGGTGAAAAATCATATCCGCAGGCTCCTGAAAAGACGTTGGATTCCAAAATGAGCAGTAAGATGCTCGAAGTGAAGGGCTTTCAAAACCCGCGAAAAACCGAGCATCATAAAACTCAAAATCACGACAGATGAGCATCAAAACAGACACATTCCCAATCATACTGACGAGGAATGTGTCTGTTTTTTCGCATGCGGCAACATTGTCAATAATGGTCAGAGATTGTACAATAAAATAGTGAAACTGTCATAGGACTTATTCGTATACATGAATATGGGACAGAATGAAGTAGTAAGGTTACATGTATGGCTTAGCAACATTTCGTTTTCATAGATTACAATGAGGAGTGAGTGTGGAATGTTTTTCCATCCTATGGATTTCCTGATTCTGATTGCATTCGGACTGTCGCTCTGGGCACAGTTCCGTGTGAAAGGAACTTTTAACAAATTCGCCGAAGTTCCTACCTCCTCCGGTCTTACCGGTGCAGAGGCAGCCCGTCGCATGCTCGATGCGAACGGCTTGACGAACGTTCCTGTTCAACATATCCCAGGTACATTGACTGACCACTACGACCCGACTGACCGTGTCGTACGCCTGTCTGATCCCGTATACTTCGGCAACTCGATTGCCTCTCTGTCCGTTGCTTGTCACGAGGTAGGCCATGCGATTCAGCACAAGGTCTCGTACCCGATGCTGGTAGCACGCCATCGCATTTTCCCGGTAGTCAACCTGGTGTCCGGTGTGGCGCCATTGCTGCTGTTGGCTGGTTTCTTCTTCAAAATGGCTGGACTCCTGCTCATCGGGATTATCTTCTTCTCCGGAGCAGTTGCCTTCCAGCTTGTCACACTACCTGTCGAGTTTAACGCAAGCAGCCGCGCGAAAGAACTGATGCTCAAAATGGGCTTCATCCGGAATGAAGAAGAACGTGGCGCAAGCAAAGTACTGGGCGCAGCCGCTCTGACGTACGTAGCTGCCGCTCTGATCTCTGTTCTGGAGTTGGCGAAATACATCATGATTTTCCGAAGCTCTGACGACTAATCCGTTAAACGAAACGGCAAAGGTACAGCTCTCTCATATGGGAGGCTGTACCTTTTTTCATGAGGCTACGTTACAATAAGGCGGGGGGTTTTGCACATGCGAATTGGAATCATTGGATTAGGCAGTATGGGACAAATGCTGGTGAAATCACTCTGTAAAAGCGGTGTGATCCAGCCCGAGCAAATAACCGTCTTCAATCGAACAAGAGAAAAGGCTGAAACTCTGCAAGCATCACATGGCATTCTCATAGCCGAAAGTGCGCAAGAGGTGTGCGATCAGGCAAAGCTGGTCTTTCTCTGCACAAAACCACTGGATATCCTGCCTGTACTCCGTGAGTTGTCTATCCCCAAAAGTGTACATATCGTTTCAGTAGCAGCAGGTGTTAGCATCGATGATTTGGAATCCGTCCATACAGGTGCCGTAAGCAAGGTAATTCCTACAGTCACTTCGCAAGAGCTGCATGGTGTGTCTCTGTTTACATGCAGCAGTCGAACAAGTGCAGAGGATCGCAATGAGCTTCTCGCTCTCCTGTCTTCCATTAGTCAATCACAGGAAGTATCCGAGGTCGAGATCGAAACAGCGACGATTCTCACCAGCAGCGCACCAGGACTGATCGCAGGGATTCTTGATTCCTTCGCGCAGGCAGCCGTTCGCAAAACACCGGAGCTTGACTTGGATACTGCAAGAAGCATGCTGGTGGAAACGATGCTGGGAACCGCTCTTTTGCTCAAAAACGAACAGCTTAGCTTTGACCAGCTGATCGAGCGTGTTGCTACCAAAGGTGGCATTACCGAGGAAGGCTTGCGTGTGCTTGACAAGACGCTTCCTTCAGGGTTTGACGAGTTGTTTGCCATGACAGAATCCAAGCACGCTGCTTTGAAGATACTTGTTCAACAACAAATAAAAGCATAAATCGCGGATAGGAGAACAACACGATGATCATCGGTTGGATTGGTTTGGGTAACATGGGTATACCAATGGCTAGCAATCTGCTGGCTGCAGGCTACGACGTACGTGTCTGGAATCGTACGCCGGGAAAAGCTGCACCATTGGTGGCATTGGGTGCGAAAGAGACTGCGACTTTGTCTGAGCTCGTGGCACAAAGCGATGTACTTTTTACCATGGTTAGTGATGATGATGCTGTAAAAGCAATCTATACAGGCTCAGATGGCCTCTTGCGTCTTCCTGTGCAAGGAAAGCTGGCGGTGGACATGAGCACTATTTCCCCGGATACTTCTCGTTTTCTATCTGAGCAAGCCAAACAAGCTGGGCTGCGCTTTCTCGATGCGCCTGTCTCTGGCAGTGTAGGACCTGCAAAAGAAGGGAAGCTCGTCATCATGGTAGGCGGCGAGAAGGCGGATTATGAGGTAGTCAAGCCGATGCTGGACAAGCTAGGCAAAGCAGCCTTTTATTTGGGCCCAAACGGTGCTGGCACGTCTGCCAAGCTGGCGATCAATCTGTTACTTGGCATTACGGTACAAGGTGTCTCTGAGACATTGCTGTTCGCACGCTCTCTCGGCATTGGCACAGAACAGATGCTGGACATCATTTCCGAAAGTGCCGTGGGAACCCCGTTAATTCGCGGAAAAGCAGCCTCGATCCTCGCTGACGACTATCCGGCTGCCTTTGCCCTGAAGCATATGGCCAAGGACCTTCGATTAGCGCATGAAGCAGGCGTTTCTACACCTTTGGCGGAATCCGTCAATGCCACCTATCGCCATGCACTGGAATCAGGACTGGGAGAGCTCGATTTGATGGCGATCCTGCGTCACCTTGGCGGAAAATAAGCATAGTGCCTTGACTGACCCAATATAAGTGAAACAGCGGCTACCTAAGACCTGAAAAAGAAAGTCTGATATGCTCCCCATACAGTAGACAGGCGAAATAATAAAAAGCTTGCTATTGTGAGGGGAGCTTTTTCATGTCTAGAGGTAAATATAATGCTTTCGAGAAACTAGCCATTCTCGAAGAAGTATCAAATGGGGAAATTGGTTTCCTGGCAGCTGCGAAGAAATATGAGATTAACAAGACAACTTTAATGAAATGGCAACGTCGGTACAAGATGTATGGATATGAAGGGTTAGAGCGTCGTACGCATCTTCAACGCTATAGTGCTGAGCTTAAGCTCCGAGCGGTAATGGATTACCTTGAGGGGGGATTGTCTCAGTACCAAATCATCGATAAATACAAGATTGCTAGCACGAGACAGCTTTTTAATTGGATCAACAAGTATAATGGTCATAGCAGCTTAAAAGCCTATAAAGGGGAAGCAAAAGCTATGACAAAGGGTCGCTCTACGACTTAGCAAGAACGGATTGAGATTGTGCAGTATTGTCTGGCACATGAACATAATTACCAAAAGACATCTGAACATTTTCAGGTCTCCTATCAGCGTCCTGACGGGCAGTGAAGACTTTTACCGGATTCAATTGCGGACGAAGCACGGCGAGCCGATCTTGCGCAAATCGTGGATGATCTATCGGAAGGAATCGATGCAAATCTCTTTGTTAAAAGCATTTGTTGATTTTATTAAAGAGAGGAAGCTGATGTAAGTACTGCGATAAATTTTTTTATGGAAATAGATAAAAAATACATATACCTTCTTATGATCAAGAAGCATATCATCAAAAAAGGCTGCCTTACCAGTAGAAAAGTCTACGGATAAGACAGCCTGCTCGTGTTTTAATCTACGGAAACCCCACTGGAATGCTCCGTCTGCTTTTTTTGCAAGCGCAACGCAAAAAGGAATGCGATGAGTAACAATCCAGCAGAGACATAATAAACAGCCCGGACTCCCTGCCATTCAGCGATAGCACCCATCACCAAGGCAGAAGCCCCAAAAACGAGTAAATCAATCGTCCCTTTTGCTGACAGGACATAGGGCAGTGCCGATTCCTCCGTCTCTTGCTGCAAAAGAGTCTGCTTGCTTACATGCACCATTTCCAAAAACGGGCCCAGCGCAAAGGAAAACAACAGTGCTGCCAGAGCATTCGTACTGTTACCAAAACAAAAGGTAAAAAAACCGACTCCAATCGTACCGCAAACGATCCAGCGAAATAAATGGCGACGCATCCGCTCCGCATACATCAATAGCAGCGTCCCACCCGCAATGGCTCCAAGCATGTAACCGGCATTGATATAGCCCCACCATGCTTCTCCTTGTCCAAGTACATCGAGGACAAATGGCAGCATAATCGCAGCGATCCACACACCCCCGGACAAGCCGATCACAACATCCATTGCGACCAGCAGTCGCAGTACAGGCACATCGCGAATGGTTTTCCATCCAGTGAGCCAGTCTGTTGCCGCCCTGGCCCCCTGTTCTTCGCGCAGCTTTTCCTTCGCCGGTGCAATGCCTGTCATCGCGATCGTTGCCACTACATAGGCACCAACCGTTCCCCACAGAACGATACTTGCTCCCAGCCAAGAAACGAGTAATCCTCCTGCGGCCCAGCCAGCAAAATGAACGGTTTGATCCGAGGTGGCAAGCAACCCATTCGCTCGCATAAGATCTTCTCGTCCGACCAACTGCGGCACCATGGCATTGCGTGCAGGGTTTGCCCAGCCATCCATAAAGGCGATGGCTGACCCCAATCCGAAAAACAGCCAGATCCACTCTCCCTGCTCTCCTACACCGCTGCTGACGGCTAAGGAGGCTCCAGCCAAAAGTATCGTCTTCAAGCCTTGCGACAGCACGAGCATGCCCGTCAACGACAATCGCTGAAACACCAGCGGAGCCAACAAGCTGCTCACAGACTGCGATGCTACAATGACAACCGGTATAAACGCCGTGTACATGACAGAGCCAGTTGCAGCGTAAATGACCGAAATAAACGCAACAATATAAAATACATCCCCAAGGTTGGCCAATGTCTGACCCACCCAGAGGCAAATAAAGCGTCGATGCCACATGAAGCGCACCCTCCTGTCGGTTCAGGACCAGCCTATACGTCCTGATGGAATATGAAGTTATTCACACCGACTCGCCATCACAATGGAGGTGCACCTCTTTTCGCGAAAATTACCTTTTATTCTATTCCAGAATCAGGATGCTGTACAGATTTGTTTCGAAAAAAGCTGTAGTACACCCAGCCTGCATTAATAAACAAGAAAGCACTCGTCATGTAAAAGACTCCGCTAATGCTCACATAGCCTGCCAAAAAACCGCCAATCATCGGTCCAAGCATGCTGCCGATACTGACGAAGCTGTTGTTATAGCCATAAACACGACTGACCATATGTACAGGTGTTGCTCTTCGCAGCAAAGCATTGACGGATGGAAGCAGTCCTCCCAGCGACAAGCCTAACAAAAACCGGAGCGCGACCAATTGCCATACCGTATGTACGAGACCTTGTGGAATGAAGATGATTGCGGCAGCCAAAAGCGAGAACAAGAGCACCTTTTGCGAACCGAACCGATCTCCTAAACGCCCCAGCTGTGGGGAGGCAAAGACGTTTGCTACCCCCATGCATGCCTGGACAATTCCGGCCCACAGCGCTACCTTTGCCCCTTCCGAACCGAGCAACTGCGAAATATAGATCGGCAACACAGGGATAATGCTAAATAACGCAAACTGGATCATTACGGTTACAAAAAAGAGCGCCGGGAGTTCTTTGGAAGAAAAGATCATCTGAAAATCTTCCCGTAGACTCGACCGTTCCTTTTTTTCAGGTGGAACAAAGTTCTCTTTCACCGTAAACGTAATGACCAAGGTGGCCAATAATAATACGCAACCGGTAATCACAAAAATCATCCGAAAGCCGATCTTCTCCGCGAGAACCCCGCCAAACAGCGGTCCCATAATCGTTCCGGCCGTAATAAAAGACTGAAGCAATCCCGTTGCATAGCCAATTCGTTCTTTTGGGACAGAGGATGCTACCAATGCGGTACTGGCTGGGATGATTCCGCCTACGAGTCCATTGAGCAGACGAAGAGCCAGAAGCTGCCACAGGCTTCCCGCAAAACCGGTCATTGCCATGGTAATAGACATGAAAAATCCCGAGCGCAAAATCATGATCTTGCGCCCGTGCTTATCGGCCAAATTTCCCCAGATAGGCGAGACGAGGCCCGCCGTCAAAAAGTTGGCTCCAAAAATAATCCCCGCCCAAGCCGTGACTTGGTGAGGGTCTTCAATTCCGAAATCCTGCTGAATGTAAAGCGGTAAAAAAGGCATGATCATGCTCATCGCCACCATGACGAAAAACAACGATCCACAGAGCACATATAAATTACGGCGCCATATCTCCATCGGATTTCCTCCAATCCCATCTGCTTATCCCTGTTGCAGGTCGGATGTACTTCCTAAATCTTGCACACTCCACAGGCCATAGTATACTCCCTTTCTCTCCAGCAATTGCTCGTGGGTGCCCTCCTCAACGATTTGTCCCTCTTTCATGACGATGATTTTGTCCGCATGGGTAATCGTCGAAAGTCGATGGGCCACGATGAGCGTGGTTCTTCCTTTTGCCAATCTGGACAAAGATTCCTGAATCGTGTGCTCTGATTCCAAGTCGAGTGCAGACGTCGCCTCATCCAGGATCAGAATACCCGGGTCGCGCAGAAAAACTCGCGCAATCGCGATTCGCTGTTTTTGCCCGCCAGAGAGCTTCACGCCGCGCTCTCCCAGCTCTGTATGGTAGCCATTCGGTAATTCGCTAATAAAGTCATGGGCATTTGCCGCCTTCGCAGCTTCTTGCACAGCACTGTCATCTGCATCCGGATTGCCCATTAAAATATTCACTTTTGCTGATTCACTAAACAAAATATTATCTTGCTGCACCATCCCGATGTGATGTCGCAAATTTTGCTGCTTCACATCGCGGATATCGATGCCATCAATCGTGATTTTCCCTTCGGTCACGTCCCAAAAACGCGGCAGCAAGCTGATCAGAGAAGATTTTCCGCCGCCTGACATCCCGACAATCGCAACTGTTTCACCAGAAGAGATGCTCAGATTTACATTGTTCAAGACGAGAGGGCCTTCCTCCCGATAGCGGAAGGACACATTCTCAAAGCGGATTTCTCCACGAATGCGTTTCGTTGCAGGGTCTACTGGCAACTCCCTTGCATTTGGCTTGTCGACGATATCGTACGATTCATCGATAAACTCGAACATCCGGTCCATCGAGGCAATTGCCTGAGTCAGCACTGTACTGGAATTGACCAGACGTCGCAGCGGCGTGTACAAGCGCTCCAAATAAGCATAAAATGCCACGAGTGTCCCTACGCTCATACTCCCGCCGATGACTTGGTAGCCAGCATAGGCAATAACCAGGAGCGGTGCGATATCTGTCACCGTATTGACCACAGCGAAGGTTCGGGCGTTCCACCGCGTATGTGCCAGCGCTTTATCCAAAAACTGATTGTTCTCCTTGGCAAATTCCTTGCTCTCCTGCTTTTCTAATGCAAAGCTGCGGATGAGCGACATGCCGTTCACGCGTTCGTACAAATACCCTTGTAAACGCGCCAGTGCAGCAGAACGATCCTTCGTCAATTGACGCAAGCGCTTGTAGAAAAACTTGACAGAGATACTGTACAAAGGGAAAACAATAATGGCGACAATCGTCAGCTCTACGTCCATATAGAGCATGATCCCCATCGTCAGCGTAATCGTAATCAGGTCTAACCAGAGATTCATCAAGCCCGTTTCCACGAAGCTTTTGGTGGATTCCACGTCGTTAATGACCCGAGAGATGACCTCACCCGTTTTTGTATTGTTGTAGTAACGCATCGACAGTCGTTGTAAATGAGAAAACAATTGATTGCGGATGTCAAACAGGATACGACTGGATACCCACTGTGCATAGTATTGTCGGATGTACTCAACAGGGGTGCGAACAACGGTAAATAACAAAAAGGCCCCGAGCATCAGCCAAAATAACTGTTTCAGCTTTTCCTCTTGAGGAAGCGGGCTCGGCAGCAGGTCATCAATGACGTATTTGATAAGAAGCGGCAGAGCAAGTGGGATCGCAAACTTAATAATCCCAATACATATAGTGCCCAATATTTGTTTCCAATAGGGCAGGACATAAGCCAAGTAGCGGCGTATGCTCAACCGTCATACCTCCTTTGCAAACAAGGAAATCCCTCCCCCGGTCATACGGGAAAGGGATTATTCCTCATCATCTCGCACTAAAAGATAACGCTCGTACCAACGTTGGACGAAGCCGTTTTGAAAAGGGCCGCGTCGTGCGCTTACCCAATCCAGCACCTCTCGCAATGCTGTCTGCACTCTTTCCACAACAAATGGAGGATAGTTCATCTGTTTGCTATGCAAAAGAAACTCCTCTTCGTCGAGAATTGAGTACGTCATATCGGGAAACACTTTTACGTCGAGATCATAGTCTATGTAGCTTAGCAATTGTCCCTTCATGCTGAAGGGCGAACCAATGTTGCAATAATAATAAA
Source organism: Brevibacillus sp. MER 51 (assembly GCF_023714195.1). NCBI lineage: Bacteria > Bacillati > Bacillota > Bacilli > Caryophanales > Paenibacillaceae > Brevibacillus > Brevibacillus sp. MER 51. The sequence goes on from NZ_JAMAUS010000022.1 coordinate 27,214, forward strand.
TACCGTCATCACGAATCATGGCAATGGTATTGAACCACTGACCTCTACCAAATGTACAAATGGCCGGTTCACGCGTACGCCATTCCCGCCCGTCTGCTTCTGTCACCTTGACCCGATCATTTCCCCCAATCACCACCGCATCACTGGTATGAATCAACGTAGATTTGTCCCATATGCGGTGCAACGAATGGTCATGTTTATAACTTTCTATGCGGATATTGGAGCCCGGAGTTGGTGACATGACTCTCCCCTTTCTTCTCTTCTCTATTTGAATGGGGACAAGCCTCCTTTAAGAAGAGAGCTTTTTGGAAAGTGTAACATATTTTTGTACTTCATAGCCAAGTGAAAGGTAAAACGGAAGGACTTCCGGATTTGATTGATTGACCATGATCAAGACGTTATTGACACCTCGTTGCTTGAAACGCTTTTCAATTGCTTCAACGAGTTCGCGACCAATACCTGAGCCTTGCATCTCTGGAAGTACAGCCAATCGGTAGAAATAGGCGCGTGCTCCGTCGATCGTGCCAACCACGACCCCTACCACTCTGCCTTCAATTTCTGCAACCATTACCAGATCGCTGTCCCAAGCCAAATGCTGGGCCAAATCGTTCAATGACTCTTTGTCCGATTGGTCCAACCCCGTCTCCTGCCAAATACGTGTGATAGCCGAATAGTCACCGAGTCGAAACGGACGAATCAGCATGTGTTGCCTCCTTCGTAACCTTCTTCCTCTATTGTACAACACATGGACAACTTTGTCTTGTGTCGCCACACCACAAAGTCTCCAACTCCCTACTCCATCTACAATAAATAATTATGTCAAAAGAGAAATACCGCCGTCTACAATCAATGTTTGTCCGCGAACCATCCACGCTTTGTCGGAGAGCAAGAACATCACAGCATTAGCCAAATCTTCCGGCTCTACAATGCGTCCTGCTGGCGTACGCTCTGCTGAGCTGCCGAGCAATTCTTCACGATTCGGGAAATGTTTGAGTGCATCCGTATCCACCGCTCCGCCAGATACAGCGTTTACTACAATATTATGCGGTGCGAGCTCGACTGCCAAATAACGAGTAATCGCTTCTACAGCTGCCTTCGATACGCCAACTGCTGTATAGTTGTCGAGAACGCGAATGGACCCAAGGCTGGACAAGCTCACGATTTTTCCGCCGTTGCCGCCCTTGATCATTAGTTTTGCCGCTTCTTGGGCACAGAACAACAGCGCCTTGCTGTTAATTTCCATGGTCCAGTCCCAATGGCTTTCTTCCAGTTCCATCAGCGGACGCAATACACCCGACGCCGCATTGTTCACAAAGACATCCAGGCGACCGAATTCCTGGTCAATTTCTGCGAACAATTCTTTGATTTTTGCTACATCCCCTACATTGGCTTTGATCAGATGGACACGAGCGCCCTTTGCTTCCAGCTCTGCTGCCGCTTCTCTTGCCGCAGTGCGGTTACGCAAATAGTTCAGCACCAGGTCATAGCCCTGTTCCGCCAATTGAAGAGCAATCGCTTTCCCGATTCCTCGCGTCCCGCCAGTAACCAGTGCAACTTTTTTCGTTGTATTCATAAAAAGATTACCTCCCAACCTGACCAACTATTAATAGCAGGTACTAATATGTAAAAATCACTTATTCATTATACAACTCCACCTGCGCTTTTTCTACCTACGGAAAAAATCTCGGCATGACTTGATCCTCTCAACTATAGCCATACTAAGCTCGCAGTATCAGGCAAACCACTACCACAAAAGGAGGAATGGCAGGGTGTACATAGGTCGGGAATTGTCCGAATTAACCATGGTACCACTAGCTGATTGGGAAATGAATGAGCTGCTTTATTACCATCACAATTTTTCACAATTGGCAGCTTACCTCAGTGCAGAAGGAGCCTCTCTTCACGTCAAAGTCATCCATGAGCTTGAATCCCGTGGGCCAGTGAATGGAGACAGCGGGGGATGGGATCATTCCTCGTCACCTATTTACGATTAAGTAAAAAACCCGGCTGCTCGTGAATGCAAACACGGCGCCGGGCTTATTTTTAGATACGAAATTGGCCGATCTGGTTTTGCAATTCCTCCGCGAGATGTTCGAGAGAAACGGCTGAGGAAGCGATTTCTTCCATAGAGGCTAGCTGCTCTTCCGCAGCTGCAGATACACTCCGTGTTCCATCTGACGCTTGCAGTGTCACTTCGGAAATATGACCAATAATCTCAACCACTTGCTGTGTCCTCGTGGAGAAATCACGTGTCGCTTCAGATACCTGACCGATTTTCTCTGCCACTTCATTGACGGCTGACTGAATTTGTTCGAAGGATTGGCCAGCTTCGTTCACCTTTTCAATACCTTCCGTTACTTCACGCTTGCTCTGATCCATAACAATCACTGCATGGTTTGTCTCCGCTTGAATCGCGGTGATCAGCTGGCTAATTTGTTTTGCCGAGCTTGCAGATTGCTCTGCCAGCTTGCGTACCTCATCAGCCACTACAGCAAAGCCTCGTCCAGACTCCCCAGCTCGAGCCGCTTCGATTGCCGCATTTAATGCGAGCAGATTGGTTTGGTTTGCGATGGCAGTGATCACATCCACGATGTTTCCGATTTCTTGGGAACGCGTCCCCAGATTATCCACGACTTCTGCCAGACTGTGAATCGATTCGCTGGATGCGTTCATTTGAAGCACAGCCGATTGAATGGATTTGTTTCCGGTCACTGCCAAGTGTGACGATTCCTTGGCTGCAGTGAATACATTTTGTGTATACTCTGCGATCTGACCGATTCTTGCCGACATTTGTTCGACTGCTGCGTTACCCTCCTGCGAATGAGAGACTTGCTGCTCGGTTCCCTCCGCCATTTCTTGCATGGTTTCTGCAATCTGTTCTGTCGCTTTGCTCGTCTGATCCGCACTTGCTGCGAGCTGCTCCGCCGAAGAAGCTAGCTGCTGAACAGAATCATTCACAGAATGAAGCAAGGACCGAAGAGATTCCGCCATATGATTGAAGGCTTTGCCCAACGTACCCAACTCATCGTCATTTCGAATATCTACTTGTTGTGTCACATCGCCTTGGCTCATTTTTTCCGCCGCTTCTGTCAACATGCGCAGAGGACGGAGTAAGGAGCGCAAAATCAGGTAAATGACTCCGCCAGCTACCACCAGCGCAGCAATTATAATCACGAGCATCGTGTAAAAAATCGGATTTGCTGCTTCTACTGCTTCACTTTCATACATCACGCCTACCAGCTTCCAGCCCGTATTTTCATTCGTAGTAAACACGGCTTGGACGGGGTTTCCTTCATGCTGAAATTGTAAGCGACCTGACTCTTTTGCATATACAGTATCCGCCCAAGACTCTGTAACCTCAACGCCAGACTCTCCATTTGGATTGACTAGCATTTTTCGGTTTTTATCCAAAATCGCCATAAAACCTTGGGTACCGATTTTCGCTTGCTTGACCGTCGCGTCCAGCGCTGTCAGTTGAATATCAATTCCCAGAACACCGGATTTATCTGGCAAGGACATCGCCATTCCCAACACGACTTTCCCCGTTATGGCATCAACGTATGGGTCCACAATGATGCTCTTGCCGGGTTGCTTCATGGCTGCTATGTACCAATCCCTTTTTCGCGGGTCGAATCCCTCTGGAAGCTTCGAATCACTCGCGGTCAACATGCCACCATTTTCGTCCCCGATATACGCTTCACTCACTTCTGGGTTCATCGCGAGAAAACGTTGCAATTGTTTTTTCGTTTTCATTTTGTTCTCTTCTAAGATGTCTTGGCGTACAATATCAGAGGCAATCCATTCTACATTTCTCGATTGCTCCAGCAATGTGTGATTCAAAAGCGCATCTATCAATCGAACATTTTCAGAGGCAGTCGTAAGCAATTCATCTGACAACTCTGCCTTGGCACTCTGATATGAAAGCAACCCGAGCAAAAGCATGGGGATTACTAATATTGTGGAAAATGTAGCGATTAGCTTGGATCTTACAGTGAGTCCGGGTGTTTTCATTCGCTAGCATCACCTTTCTGCGTGTTGATTGTCCTATATTGTTACCCGTTATATGTCTCATTGTAAACCTTCCTTTGCTCACCGGACTACACATTTGTTTATTATTTATTATTTTTTATTATATTCAGAATATACTTTCTTCTATAAATAGGTGAAAAATCGCTTTACAACAAGAAAAAAATGCCATATTCTAAGAGTAAGTTCCACACACTACTACTACGGAAAGAAAGGAGGCAGCACCATGATGATGATAGCAATGAATCTAAATTCAGCTCTTTTTGATCGTCTTGTGGATGTTCCAACTAAATATAGCAGCGCCTCCTGGGTCGACGAATTCCAGTAGTATTCGTACTCTTCAACGTTTCCATTTCGTCTATTACCGACCACAGGCGTTGTTGCTTGTGGTCTTTCTATGTCCTTCAAAACGGCATGTCCGTTTTTGTTGCCAGAAGACCGCAGGCTTTCGCCCGTGGTCTTTTTCTTTCTCGACAATTAACATTTTCCACCTTGAAAGGGGGTGATTGGTAATGGTACTGAACTTTTTGCTTTTCACAGTCAAGATTGAACGCAACAAGGAACAAGCAGAGAAACTTTTCGCGGAATCTGCTCGCTGTCGCTATCTCGAAGAACGCGCCGAAGAACATGCTTTTGAAGCTGCACAATTTGTAAGCCGCATTTAATGGACACCACTACTTGACCACAGGAGGGATTTTGGTATGAAAAATAAACAACGGCGTCAGATGATGAGGTTTACAGGAGTCAAAGCGATAGATGGTAGCTGACTGCACCAAACTAACGGGATGGGAGGGATACACTCATGTACATTCCAATGATTTTCTTCACGATCATTATTGAGAAACGAAAATTGACACCGAAGCAAATTGAAGCAAAATACATGCAACAGCAAGCGCTGAAACGCATGGAAGAACAAAAGCATCAGATCGTGACACAATTTCCAGAGTTTTTGATTCGATAAAAAACGGTTTTACCAAGATCATGTCTGCGGGGGCATGATCTTTTTATTTTCCACTCCTCTCCCCCTCTCTCGAAGCTTTATAATGGATTCAAAAGGGAAAAGTGGGGAGTGAACGCATGGCGTATCAAATCGTCTTTTTAGACATTGATGGAACACTCGTCAACGAAGAGAAAATCATAACACCGGATACACTCGAGGCCATTCAAGAGCTGCAAAGAAACAAGATCGAGGTCGTCTTAGCAACAGGCAGAGCTCATTATTATTTTGATGAGCTTGCCCAGCAGTGCGGCATCGACTCGTATGTCAGTTGCAATGGCGCATATGTCGTCTATCAAGGAAAAACCATTTATGATCGCCCCATCCCGACAAAAACACTCGATCAATTGCAACAGATCGCGGCCCAGCACGACCATCCCATCGTGTTTCAAGGCAGTACGGCGGGCTTTTCTACCCATCAGCAGCATCCTTATTTGGATTGGACCTTTCAGCAATTGAAGCTTGATTCCCCCGATCACAATGCGGACTTCGCCTATTCTGAAAATATTTATCAGGCGCTGTTGTTTACGCCAGATGCGCATGAACAGCGGTACAGAGAAGAGATTCCCGCTCTCTCGTTTATACGCTGGCATGAGTATTGTATGGATGTTTTTGCGAAAGGCGGTTCCAAAGCGCTTGGTATTGAAGCGCTCCTCTCGCATATCGGGCTTGCGCCAAGCAAGGCAGTTGCTTTTGGAGACGGTCTGAATGACAAAGAAATGCTCTCTTATGTCGGGATGGGGATCGCGATGGGCAATGCGCATAAAGCTTTGTTGCCGTATGCCAATTACGTAACGCGACACGTCGATGATGGCGGGATATCTCACGGCTTGCGTTATATCGGTCTGATGAAATAAAAAAGGCTGCCGAGAAATGCCCGACAGCTTTGCCTACTTGTTATTTTTGTCCCAACAGTTCGCGAATTTTTTGATGCGCCATCGGGATGGTGTAAGCATCTAATTCCTCCCAAGCTACGTATCTTGCATGAGCGGGGAGCTCTTCCCCTTCGATCCAGTCACAGGACCATACTTGCATGTTCCACTGCAAATGGGAGAAGATGTGCTGAACCGTGCCCAGCGGCTGCATGACTTCTACATCGATTCCGAATCGTTCACGCAAACCAACTGCAAGTGCCTCCTGCTTGGCAGCATCACTTTCCTGTTCAGTTTCAACAGTAGGGAATTCCCACATGCCAGCGAGAAGCCCCTGATCGGGACGCTTGTTCATCAAGACTTTGCCGTCGCGAATGATAATGCCTACTTGCAGATCAACAGGACGTGGAGGTTTGGCTTTGCCTTTGACCGGGAGCTCTTCTGCCACTCCCTCCTGACGCGCCATGCAGTAGTCAAACACCGGACAGGTCAAGCATTGCGGAGTGCGCGGCACACAAACCATCGCTCCCAGCTCCATTAAAGCCTGATTAAAATCTCCCGCTCTTCCCTCTGGAATGACCTGGCGTACGAGATGCTCGATTTTGATTCTTGTGGCAGGCTTGGCAATGTCATCGGTTAAATATAGCAGGCGTGAAAAAACACGCATAACATTTCCATCCACAGCCGGCTCCGCCTTTTCATAGGCAATGCTAAGAATGGCACCTGCTGTATACGGCCCGACACCTTTTAGTGTAGCGATCTCTTCTGGTGTATCCGGCACAACTCCTCCATAGCGAACCGTTACCTCGCGGGCTGCGGCTTGAAGATTGCGCGCGCGGGAGTAATAACCGAGTCCTTCCCACGCTTTTAAGACATCATCCTCGGGCGCTTTCGCTAAATCACTCACCGTCGGAAATTTCTCCATGAAATTCGCATAATAAGGTTTAACGGTCTCTACGCGTGTTTGCTGAAGCATGATCTCCGATACCCAGATGCGATAGGGGTCTTTGTTGATCCGCCAAGGCAAATCCCGCTTTTGTGAGTCGTACCAGGCCAGCAAATCCTGGGCAAAGCCAAACACATGAAATTGTTCAGGAAGTGTATATTTCAAGCTTTCTTTTTTTCTTGCCATTTCCTTTTCTTCTACTCCTTTTCAACCCAGTTCCATGGGACGAAACGCCCACACATGCAGTTTCGCAGCTCCACCGGAAATACAGTCGCAAAAGTCTTGATCTGCCAATCGGTTTGCCTTGATTTCTTCGTATACGTGAACAGTCTCGACCTCAAACGTTTCGACAAACAGACCGGGCTGATCCAAGCCCTCCATTGAGCGATACTGACGTGCACCCATCGCTTCCATTCGCTCAGCCATCGAGGTGAGCAATCTCAGAGCGTGACTTCGTTTTTCAGTATCCAGCTTATATTCAATGAAAACCGTTAGCATGCGACATGTTCCTCCTTTACCGATTCAACGCTTTCATCATACCCTTCCCACCCCGTGCGAACAAGCACACAAATATTTTCAGAACGGGCGGGAATTAACCTTAGGCAAACGCTATAATAAACAATAAAAGTGGAAGGAAGGGAGGAAGACAACGATTCCATGGATACAGCCACACATTTTGCCATGGGCTTTGGATTGGCCGGGCTCGCCTATCTTGATCCTGTCGTAGCTTCTACTCCGTCACTTGCAATGGCCGTCATGATTGGAACGGTCATTGGCTCGCAGGCACCTGATTTGGATGGCTTAGTCCGCCTTCGTGGTACCGCTGCCTACATTCGCAACCACCGAGGCGTTTCTCACTCGGTTCCCGCTTTATTTCTCTGGACTGGAGCCATTTTCGTTCTCATCCAGGCCATAATGCCACAGCCCCATTGGCTGCATTTGCTCGGCTGGATATTCCTGGCCGTCTGTTTGCACGTATTCGTTGATTTGTTCAATTCCTATGGCACAAAGGGCCTGTACCCGTTTCGCGACAAATGGGTGGCGCTCAACGCCATTTTCATTTTCGATCCGTTCATTTTCGCTGCTCATCTCGTCGGCTTTATGCTATGGGCAGCAGGTGCGCATCCTGGACACGTCTTTTTATGGATATACGTGATCATTGCCGGGTACTACTACTGGCGTTGTCAGGTGCAAAGACGAACGACCGAGCTGGTTCGTCAGCGAATCGGCAAAGCTGGTACTTTCACCATCATCCCTACTCTTTCCTGGACGTATTGGACCTTCGTCGCCAAGACAGACCAGCATTGGTATGTAGGTGAAGTCATTTCGGGAGACGTCGTCATCTTGGACACCTTCTCCATCAAACCGGAAAATGAGCGGATTGCGGCAGCCAAGAAAAGTTACAAAGTCCAGTCCTTTCTTGCTTTTACCCATCATGTGCACGTAGAAACAAAGGAGCGCTCCTTTGGCTACGAGGTCAAATGGATTGATCTGCGCTACCGCTCGCGTTTTCAAGGGAAAAGTCACTACATGTTCGTCGCCGTGGTCTACCTCAACTTTGACCTGACCATTCGTGATTCCTTCGTCGGTTGGATCCACCGCGGAGAAGAACAGCTTACCAAAAAATTGGATTCAAAACGCTCGTAATCGACGAGACTGCCGCCCCTGTCAGTAGAGGGCGGTTATTTTTTTGTCATCTGACCCGCTCATTTTCACCAAAATTGCACCTGTTCTCCTAGTCAAATACCCATTAGGATCAAAATAACAACGACAGACTGGGGGACTCGACATGATACCAATTCGTTATTCCAAGCGTACCATCACTGATCAGGAGCAAATTGACCAGTTTTTGCAAGTGGCAAAGGTCGGCCATCTCGGCTTGTCCAATGAAATCGAGCCGTACATCCTGCCTTTGAATTTTGCTTGGTGGAATGGCTGTATTTATTTTCACGGCGCGGATTCTGGCAGAAAGATCGAAATGATCAATGGCAACAACCGCGTATGTTTCAGTGTTTGCGAGGAGTACGGCACAATCGCCTCGCCTGTGCCTGCCCATATCGATACGGCTTACATGAGTGTGTTTATCGCTGGGACCATTGAGCGTGTTTCCGAACCTGAAGAGATGCGCGATGCGATGCAATCCATGATCGACAAGTACGTACCCGGCTATTATTCAGAACCGTTGCCTTTGCAGCATGTCATCAAGTATCGTTCTTCGATGGGCAGTACAACCGCCATCTTCCGGATTACGCCTACCGCGCTAACCGCCAAAGGTAATCCCCTTTCCGAAGAGAAACAGTTCTATCCGGGCAGAAAAGTCGGAATGGATGTATAGCCCGAAAAAAGACACGCTCCTTTTATAAGAGGCGTGTCTTTTGCTTGACTGATCTTTACTTATTATATGGAGCACTCATTCCTGTCGAAATCGCGATTCGGTTCCAGCTGTTGATCGTATTGATCGCCATAATCAAGGCAACGTACTGGTTCTCGTCAAAATGCTCGCGAACCTGCTGGTAGAGCTCTTCTGAAACACCGTTAGCTGTAATGACCGTGACAGCTTCTGTCAAAGCAAGGACGGCCCGCTCTGCCTCTGTGTAAACCGCTGATTCTCTCCATACACTGAGCAAATAAATTCGTTGCTCTGTCTCACCGAGCTTGCGCGCATCTTGCGTATGCATATCCATGCAAAAGGCGCAGCCATTGATTTGGGAAGCACGAATTTTGATCATCTCAATCAATTTTTTGTCCAAGCCGCTTTCATTCACGAATTTTTCCAGCTTGAGCATGGTTTGATACGCTTCGGGATTCACTGTACGATGATTGATTCTAGCTTGCATGATTCATCTTTCCTCTCCACTCGAATTTGCTTTCAACCTCAAAGACGAGTGAAGTATCGTTCTTGTGACGAATCATCCATTTTATTTTTGCAAATGGGCAAGCTTATCTGGATTGACTATCATGTACAAACGTTCAATGTGATCTTCTTCTTCATTCATTGTGATCTGCATGATCGCTTTCAGCTGACCTTCGGAGTAGACAGCGATTCCATCCTGACCATTGATCGAGCGAATTTGCATGGTAGCATGAGAAGCCCACCTTGGCCATACCCCCATCCAGAAGGCCGTGATCCGCTCGTCTGAGAAGACGGGATGAATAGCCGCACGGACTTTCCCGCCACCATCGCTGACAAACACAGCATCTTTTGTCAAAAGGCCGACCAATGCCTTCGCATCTGACTTGGAGATGGCCTGCATTAGCTGCGCTACCAGGCTCGAAATCCGATTCGACTGAGGGATGATCGCCTGATGTCCTGCTTCAGCCAGCTTTTTTCCCGCGAGGCTAAACTTCTTCCGGCAATTTACTTCGGTCATTTCGAGCATCGTGGCAATTTCACTGTATTCGTAGCCGAGTGCTGTTCGGAGCACAAAAACAGCCCGTAGTGTCGACGGTAAATTCTCCAAGAGAACAAGCAAGCCATATGAGACTGCTTCTTCGGCAATCACCGTATGCAAGGGATCATTGGTTTCTGAAGCGTCCAGCATCGGCTCTGGCAGCCATTCCCCTACATATTGCTCCCGCTTCCAACGGGCAGATTTTAATAAGTCCAGACAGCGATTGGTCACAGCTTTGCACAGATAGCTTTTCACATGGTGAATGTCTTGGATGTCGGTACCTGCCAATGCAAGAAATGTATCCTGAACAATGTCCTCCGCTTCCGTTACTGAGCCCGTCATCCGGTAAGCAAGGGAAAACAGTAATGATTTATACTCCCGATAAACATCCTCCATGTGCACGGTCATTATTTCGAATCACCAAATTGCCAAAGGGTGTGACTGAGACTTCCATAGCGGATGCTCATATGCAGGCGCTTCGCTGTACGTTCATCGTCAGCAGCTCCCATGACGTACACAAGCGGAACAAAATGCTCGGTTCCATAGGCGGGAACAGCTTTTTCGGCATGTGGAGCAAGCTCGCGATAGTTGGCGAGATCCTCGACATTCCAGTCTGTCAAGGTTGTTTGCAGCCAGTCTTCGAATTGCTCCGCCCACTCAAAAGTAGCACCATCGGACTCTCTCAGGTTCATATAGGAAAAATTATGGACAGTTCCGCCACTGCCGAGAATCAGAACGTCTTTTTCGCGGAGGGGACTGAGTGCTTTGCCGATCTGGTATTGCTCCTTTACAGTCAAGTTCGGATTAACTGATAAAGCAACAACAGGAATGTCTGCATCCGGATAAATATGGCGCAAAACAACCCAGTGTCCATGGTCCAAGCCTCTTGTCGTGTTCAAAGCGACAGGAATACCAGCTTCCTGAAGAAGTCGGATGGTCTCATCCGCTACTTCACGCTCTCCTTTTGCCGGGTACTCGATTTCGTATAACGCTTGCGGGAAACCGCCAAAATCGTGAATAGTCGGGAAGGTGTCCATCGTTCCCACCATTTGATCATGTGCTTCCCAGTGAGCGGAAAATATGACGATAGCACGCGGCTTGCGCGGGAGCAGACGGGGCAATTGGTTCAGTGCTTCTGTATAGGCATTGTTTTCTATGGCAAGTAACGGGGCACCATGTGCAATGAAAAAAGACGGCATCATATGCGTACACTCTCCTCTATACTTTTTAAACTTAGTTACTTTTTGTAAGTATTATATCGCATAATCATCTCGGTTACAAGTGTATCCAGAATCGATGCCGTTTCTTTGCTCTGAACAAAAAAAGCTTGCCGCTCCTAAAGAACGACAAGCCTTTTGGCTGGTAAAGTTACAATTACTTCGCTGCTGCGAAACGCTTGCTAACTTCATCCCAGTTTACAACATTCCAGAACGCACCGATGTAGTCAGGGCGTTTGTTTTGGTAGTTCAGGTAGTAAGCATGCTCCCAAACGTCCAGACCAAGGATAGGTGTTTTACCTTCCATGATTGGGCTGTCTTGGTTAGGAGTAGAGCTGATTGCTACTTTTCCGCCTTCTGCAGTCAACCAAGCCCATCCGGAACCGAAACGAGTAGTAGCTGCTTTTGCGAATTCTGCTTTGAAGTTGTCAAAGCTTCCGAAAGCCGCGTTGATTGCGTCAGCCAGTTCACCAGTTGGTGCGCCGCCGCCATTCGGGCTCATGATTTCCCAGAACAGTGTGTGGTTAGCATGGCCTCCACCGTTGTTGCGAACAGCAGTGCGGATGGACTCAGGCAGAGCATCCAGATTGCTGATGAGCTCTTCTACAGTTTTACCTTGCAGGTCTGCGTGTGCTTCCAGAGCTGCGTTCAGGTTGTTAACATAAGTAGCATGGTGGCGTCCGTGGTGGATTTCCATGGTTTGCGCGTCGATATGTGGTTCCAAAGCGTTGTGTGCATAAGGCAATGCAGGAAGTTGATGTGCCATTGTAACATTCCTCCTCAAATTATGTAGGTCAAGCTTACGAGTTCATTATACTGCAAGGTAAAAAGTTTTTCAACAAATCGGTATGCAAAGTATATTAATCTATTTATTATTTCAAAGATTTCTATCTTGCAAACGAAAAGGAGCATGCTAGACTTGGATTATTACAAACAAAGAGAATCAGGTGATTACTAGTGGAAATGGACTTATCAACGATCGTACTTCTCGCCGTCTTTGGATTCGTTGCAGCATTCATCGACAGTACTGTTGGTGGAGGCGGACTCATCTCCCTCCCCGCCCTGCTCGGTCTAGGAATGCCCCCGTACCTTGCTCTTGGCACGAACAAATTGGCTGGCACCATTTCATCTGCCACCAGCTCCTACACCTTTATCAAGAGCGGTAAATTTGACAAGAAGCTCATGCTGATCTTGTTTCCCGTCTCGCTGATCGGTGCTTATTTCGGGGCGAAAACAGTTCTGTTCGTTCCTCAGGAGTTTTTGAAGATCCTCGTGGTTATTATGATGGCACTCATTTTCGTCTACACCCTTTTTAACAAACGTTTCGGTCAAGATTCCAACTACAAAGGGCTGACCAAATTCACGCTCGGTATCGGGATTCCTTTTACCTTTTTAATCGGATTTTACGATGGATTTTTCGGGCCGGGAACTGGTTCATTCTTTGTTTTTCTGATGGTGCTTTTGTTTGGTTACGATTTTGTGATTGCAGCCGGCAATGGCCGAATTCTGAATCTGGCCAGTAACATTTCTGCGCTTTTTGTCTTCACAATGGAGGGCAAGGTCGTCTTCATGACTGGTCTCATCATGGGGATCGCGATGCTGTTGGGTGCGAACCTTGGAGCCAAAATGGCTATTAAGACGGGAGTCCGTTATGTCCGTCCGTTGTTCTTGGTTGTATCCATTACCTTGATCGTGAAGATGGTGTATGAGTTGATTTTTACTGCTTGAATTAAAAAGCCCTACTTGTACGCTGCTGAAGTGGTGGGGAGGAAGCAGGAGAAAACGCTCAGCTTCTAGGGCCACCCCCTGGGGGATTGACTGCACGACTCCATGCAAAAAGCGAAACCGCGTCCAAAGTAGTCCATTCAGGAAGTTTTTCAGAGGTGGACGCTTAAGACCGTGTTTCGCTTTTTGCATTCCGTCTCTGTCGGTGTCCCTAAGATCTTCGCTTATTTCTCCTGTTTCCTCTACGCGCTTTCCATGTTTAAACGAGCTTTTAAAGATTTATATGAATGAAGAAATATCATCAGTTACGACAGAGAAGAATATTTCCAGACGTAGCGACTTGTGGAGTCCTACCGAGCGGAGAAGGGATTCGCGGGCAAAAGAAACGCAACGTGCTCGCGCTACGAAGCGGCTACCACTTTTGCGTTTCCCCGCGAATCCCTTCGAAGCGGACAGTCTTAGCCCTCAGCAGGACGGAGCCTGGAGCCTAGACTGGAAATATTCTTCTCCCCACTACAGCCATAAGCACATGAAGAGTCAGCCTGCAAACATCCACAGGCTGACTTTTTATGTTCGGCTCTTAATTAGCTCCGGCTGTTACCATTTTTGCTTGATGATCACGCACCGCCTGATTGCTCGCCGCCATAAACGCCTGCGCGACCGCCATCAGTACATCTCGATGCTCGGAAACTCCTTTAAAATGACTTCCGTTGGCGCTGACCGTCACGATCGCTTCACCTGTCGCATGCTCTCCCGACGACAATGAATACAGCTCCATGTCCGTAAACTCCACGTCGAACGGCAGTGCCTGCTTGATGCCTGCCACCAATGCCTCAACAGGACCTTCTCCGGTGCCAGAGTATGCTTGTTCTTCTCCCGTTACATTGTTCGTAATCGTGCAGGAAGCCATGCGATGTCCGGATGTGCCGGTGAGCACTTGCGCATTTACGAGTGTGAATGGCTCCAGTACGGCGTTCACGGTATGTCCCACGAGTTCAAGCAATTGATGATCCTGGACAACTTTTTGCTTGTCAGCCAGCTCTTTAAATTGGACGTACAGGGCCTCCATCTGTTCGTCAGTCAACTGTATCCCGAATTCGTTTACGCGGTGCTTGATGGCATGACGGCCGGAGTGCTTTCCGAGAATGATCATGTTGCGAGGAACGCCCAAGCTCTCCGGGTCCATGATTTCGTACGTGCTGCGCTCTTTTAAGAGACCGTCCTGATGAATTCCCGCTTCGTGCTGAAAAGCATTGCGACCGACAATTGGTTTGTTGAAAGCTATCGGGAAGCTCATGGCACGGCTCACCTTTTGGGAAGTGGTATAAATGTGCTCCGGTCTGATGCCAGTTTCGGCATCCAGTGCTTCTTTGCGCGTCTCAATTGCCATTACCAGCTCTTCCAAGGAGCAGTTCCCTGCTCGTTCACCGACCCCGTTGACCGTTACCTCGACTTGGGTGACCCCAGCGCGAATCGCAGCCAAACTGTTTGCAACTGCGAGTCCCAAGTCATTGTGGCAGTGTGCACTGAACTCTACCTTGTCGCTGCCACGGACGTTTTTCATAACACGAGTGAACATAGCCCCATACTCTTCTGGAAGTGCGTACCCTACCGTATCTGGGATGTTGATAATGGTTGCCCCTTCTTCAATCGCTGCCTCGATCATCTCAAACAGGAATTCATCGCCTGTGCGAGTCGCATCCATCGGCGAAAATTCGATCCGGTCTACAAACTGTTTGCCGTACGCAATCATTTCGCGGGCGATCTTTATCACCTGCTCTCTCGACTTGCGGAGTTGGAAGTCCAGATGAATACTAGAGGATGACAGGAACATGTGGAGTCTGCGTCGCTCTGCCGCCTGTGTAGCCCGGACAGCAGCATCGATGTCCTCCTTCACCGCACGAGCAAAGCCACAGATTTCTACGCCGTGCACCTCTTGCGAAATACGTTGCACCGCCATGAAGTCACCGGGGCTGGAGATGGGGAAGCCCGGTTCAATGACATCCACGCCGAGGTCTGCCAAATTCTTTGCTATCACGATTTTTTGCTCAGGCGAAAGAGACGCTCCTGGCGCTTGCTCTCCGTCACGCAGTGTCGTATCAAAAATATGGATTCGTTTTGTCATGGGTAATGCCTCCTCAATTTTTAGTCGTTTTAACCGTAATAAAAAAAGCCCGGCGTCTCCATATACAAGAGACGACAGGCTTTTGGCTGCCGCGGTACCACTCTCGTTGATCCCCTCTTTTGTCAAAAGAGAATCCACCTCGCTGTCCCGATGACGTGGGACGATCCGTCAAGGTCTACTGAACGTTTTCAACCTAGCCGCTCCCGGGTGAGATTCGAGCATTTCCTGACTGCGTCGCACCTACCCGCAGCTCTCTGGACAAGAAATTCGCTTTACTAGCTCCCGTTCTTCGCGTTTGTTCTATGTCGTTGTGAAAATCAGAAAATCAAAAAGGCCTGCCGTCTCTATCGAAGAGACGACAGACCTTGTCTATCGCGGTACCACTCTCGTTGACCCCAGCTGCTCGCCAGAAGTCCACCTCATGTACTGATCCTGGTCGACCAGCACAACCCGATCACGGAGGTTAACCGTCAGAACTTACTGCTCGATGCAGCGCTACATCTTGTTCAGTCCTGCCGCTCCCGGGCGAGCTTCAATGGTTTCTCTGACTGCGTTGCACCGTCCCGCAGCTCTCTAAACAGATCAGACCACTTACTGTTCCCGTTCTTCGCGTTATTGTTATTATTGTTTGAAATTTTATTCGGTTTATATCTGGTTGTCAATGGAAGCTAGCAATAAAATTAATTTTACTAATCCAATTAATTGAGCCCTCTCACCGAGCTGCGGCCGAACTGTCTGTAATAAAGGCAAGCGAGACCCAGTATCACGAGCACTAAAGCGGAGTAAATATTGCTATAGACCGACGCTCCTGGATAGCTATTGAGCAGATTCCAGCTCGCAGCAGCTCCTCCATCAATCGACTTGCCGTACAAAGTAGCTGCAAGAGCACCTGCAATAAAGTTCAGCATTGCCATCAGTCCCATACCGACGCCGATCTGTTCCTTTGGTAGCGACTGCGAGATTGCGTTTGACATCGAAATCATCATAAACGATAGTCCGACATTGCCAAAAATCAGAAAAACAGCAATGAGGAACGGGGACACTCCCGCAAAGGAAGAGAAGAGGACAAAGCTGCTCAAAAGTAGCGCAGACGCTGTGTAAAATAAATACGAATTCCCTTTCTTATCTGCAAGAATCCCGGCCTTTTTCCCCAAGAACGCGGTCACAATCGCCCCAGGTACCATGACAAAGCCAATGAGCCCCGGTGCCAGATGATTCACATCGGCCAACAACTGCGGACTAAGAAAAGCGAACGAATAGCCACTCCCTATCATCAAAAAGGCAATGACCAGCCCGAGCGAGTAGCGTTTGCTCCGGAATAAGCCAGGGCGAATAAAGGGTTCTGCGGTCGTCCGAATCCTTACCAAGAACAGAAGGAATGAGAGGATGCACCCGAGTGCGAGCAGCAAGCTCTGATTCGTAATAGCCAGTAGAAGCAATGCAATCGTTATGGCGAGAAGCCCTCCGCCGATCCAGTCCATTTTGACAGCTTCCCGCTCCTCCTCCTCCAAATACTTACGGAAAAAAGGCACGGCAAAGAGCGTGAACAACGGCATACAGAACAGCCATCTCCAATCGAGCAGACTGACCAGCAAAGACGAAAGAACGGGACCTAATGCGCTACCGATTGCCATCCCGGTCATAGAGATCCCTAAAGCTCGCCCCCTACTCTCTGGGGGAAAATAACGCACCGGAATAATCGAAGACGTCGCCGGAACAACTGCAGCCCCTGCTGCCTGCACAATTCTCCCAAAAAGCACCATGCCATAATTATGGGCGAAAAATCCGACAAGAGAGCCGATGGCAAACAGAATCAGTCCGAATGTAAGCAAATGTTTGAGCTTATAGGAATCGGCTAGCTTGCCGTACATCACGGTTCCAACCGCATAGATTAACAAAAAGGCAGACGTCACCCAGCTAACCTGGCTAAAAGATAAATGAAATTCTGTCCTGATTTGCGGTAACACGATATTGAACATCGTAGCACTCATCACTGTCATCATGAGCGTAAACACGAGTACGCGAAGAACTTTTTCAGCAGATTGTTGTTGTGGTTCGGTTTGCATATTGGAAAGACACCTCTCGTTATCACCGATTTCTTCCCGGGAAGGTGATTGTTTGCCTTGCTTGTTGTAGTTTATAATGATTTTAAAATAAACGAAAATATATCTTTTGACATGCAGTTGATATACCTGAGTATATGGAGTTGAATCGAATGGAATTGTTGCAATTGCACTATTTCCGAACAGTGGCCAAGTGGCAGCATATGACGAAAGCCGCCCAAGAGCTGCGGATTGCTCAGCCTGCTCTCAGCAAGACCATTGCTCGGTTGGAAGAGGATGTCGGGGTTCCGTTATTTGACCGCGAGCGAGGACGTATTCGGCTGAATACATTTGGAAAGGCATATTTGGAACGTGTAGATAAAGCATTGAACTTGTTGGAGGAAGGTCAAAAAGTCGTATCGGATCTGGCCGGAATGGAGCATGGTCGTATACATCTGGCAACGTCGACCTTGGATTTGTTATCAGAACCGTTGGGCAAATTTCTCGCCCTCCATCCCGATGTGCATTTCCAAATCACGCAAGCCACCATTGAAGAAATGGCACTCCTTTTGGAGTCAGGCGAAGTGGATATTTGCTTCACCCATTTGCCGATCAAGCTGCCGGATATTTTGACTACACCCGTATTGAAAGAAGATATTCACGTAGCTGTCCCGCGCACACATCACTTAGCCAAACATACCAGTGTTCGCCTAAGCGATTTGGCTGAGGAGTCCTTTATCGGCTACAAGGAGGACTTTCCCATCCAAATGCTGTACGATCAGTTCTTTCAAAAAGCAGGGATTACCCCTAAATTCGCTTGTCGGGTAGATGATCCCGGCTCTATCCAAAAGCTCGTCCGCGCAGGCCTTGGCATCGCCCTCTACGGCTGTATCAGTCGAGAGGAAGACCCACACCTTGTCATGCTTCCGATCAAACACCCGATCTGCCAGCGACATTTTCAAATGATTCGGCACGAAAAAAGATATCTCTCCCTGGCTGCACGCAAGTTCTGTGATTTTATCGTCCAGTATTTTGCAGAGTCTCTTGAAAAATAAGCCCCTTTCCAACAGAAAAAGCCTGGCATCATTCGCCAGGCTCCTCCTCTATTCTTGTTTTCTTTTTTTCAAACGTAAAATAATGCCGTCAATGAGCAGTCCAATCCCCGCTCCGTAAAAAGGGGCCGCAAACCGAGTTCCTTCAGCAAGCGGCAGGTCTTTCAAATACACGATAAACACACCGACAATAAAACCGATCATCGTGTAGCGCAGCCGGGTCGCCCCCATCAAACGACACTCCCTTTCACGCTACTTCCCGAATTTATTTGGCATTTTCATGTTTTTCATCGTACGGCTCATTTGCTTGAGCTGCTTTTGATTAAGATTCATCCCCATTGAACGAGCCATGGCTTGAAGCTGCTTTTCGTCCATTTGCATATTGGACATTTGTTTTTTCAATAAATAAGTCCCTCCATAAAATCCACCAGCGAGACCGATTAACAATGTAACAATTGGAATTACCCAGTTGTACCAAGCCATCAATACATTACCATCCTCTATACGTAATTATGAACTCTTTTATTGTACCATAGTTGGGCTATCTTCTGTAAATTGTGATTAGAAAACTTGGAAAATGAGAACACTGCCTTCAACAATATTGTTGTCTCAAGCATATTCTAATAGCAAGAGGTGAAACAACATGGCTCCAATTGTGATTCTGGACGCTGGACACGGTGGAAGTGACCCAGGCGGTGGCAACAACACGCAATTTACCGAGAAAGATATGAATTTGCAAATAACGCTCTACCAATATAATCGCTTTTTGGCTCTAAATATTCCTGCTGCGATCACACGGACAACCGATGTGACTCTAACAAGTGAGGCTCGGACTGCTCTGGTTCGAAACAGCGGTGCTCGCTACTGTATATCCAACCATATTAACTCAGGTGGCGGCCGAGGCTCCGAGGTCCTTTACTCGATTTACGGCTCCCCAACCTTTCCCCAATTGATCCAGGATGCCCTGGCAGCGGAAGGGATGCCGAATCGACGCATTTTTACGCGGACACTGCCAGATAATCCGCGGCTTGATTACTACTTCATGCACCGAGAGACTGGCAGCGTGGAGACGGTAATTGTCGAGTATGGCTTTGCCGACAATGCATTGGACGCAAATAAGCTACAGCAGGATTGGCGAGATCTCGCGGAAGGCGTAGTTCGGGCATTTTGTACGTACGCTAAACTTCCCTACCAGCCCCCTGCGACTCCTACTTCTACACCGAAACCGACTGTAGCACCAACCCTTGCTCCCACCACTTCTCCTGGGAACGGAGCTGATTGGAAGCAGGAAGCCGTCAACTGGCTGTACGATCAAGGATTATTAACTGATGAACAATGGCGTCAGAAGCCTGACCAACCTCTGCCACTCTGGGCACAGGCTGTCATCCTGAAGCGACTATTCGAAAAGCTCAAAACGTAACAGAACGTCTCTGTTTAATCGTCTGCCTTAAAACGGGTCAGCGGCGTATCCGTTAAGCCCGAATAATTTCTTTTTGCTGGCACACTCACCAATTCGTCCTCTGGGTAACGGTAGGCGGTTAGCATTCCGCCGAACACACATCCTTGGTCGATGTTGATGGTGCCATTTTTTCGTTTTGGCTCTGGATGCGGATCATGTCCCCATACGATTATGGGCGAAGTCACCTTTCGTTCTTTTGCCCATTCTCTGCGGATCGGGCGCCCATCCGGTCCCGTATCTGCCACATCGCCATATCGGCAAAATGTGTAGACCGCAGGCGAATCCATCCCTATGTAATCGTCGCGAATCCCCGCATGAACGGCGACCGCCACTATTTTTTCATTTTGTTTGATGATCATGTGCGAAGGAGAAGAAAATAGCAATCTACGGCTCTGTTCACGCAGCAAGGAGGCCTTCTTCGGTCCGTATTCTAGCTGATACAGCCGAATTTCCTCTTCTACTTTTTCATCTCCGTGAGCCAATGTTACCGGTCTACCATCCAGCCAACGAGCTACTTTCCACCCGTGGTTACTATCTACCATCTCAGCCAGGCCTGCCGTGACATGTTGGTGAAAAAATTGCAGCATTTTGATTGAGTAAGGTCCACGACTCGTGATATCACCGAGGGAAAGGAGCTTTCGGCCATGGGGATGGCGATATGTACCGTCTGGGGTTTGTTCATATCCCAAGCGTTTGAGCAATTCTATAAATTCGTCGTAACAGCCGTGAACATCGCCAACGATATCCACACCATTGTCAGCCGAAAGCACCTTGGAGCGTGTTTGAGGTTTGTGCCTCATAGCCCGGCCCTCCTTTCCGTTATCTCTCATTCGTTACTTACTATCTTTACCACATCTACGAAAAAAACTCACGGTTTGCGTACAAGAAAACTGTTTAAACAAGTAAACGCGCGAAAGAGCCCCTGTTTACTGAGGAGCTATTTGGCGCGTTTACCTATACATGATGCGATGTGATTAACCTAAGCTATGCGTATGCACGTAAATGGCCGCTTGCGTGCGATCCTCCACGTTCAGCTTGGCAAGAATGTTGCTGACATGAGTCTTGACCGTTTTGATCCCGATAATGAGTTCATCAGCAATCTCCTGGTTGGACTTGCCCTGACCGATTAGCTTCAAAACCTCCAACTCGCGCGGCGTTAGCTGCTCATGGGGATGGGACTCTTGACCGTGACGGAAACGGGCCATGATTTTTCCTGCTACCCTCGATTCCAAAACTGGCTCACCCGCCGCAGCAGAGCGAATTGCCTTTGCAATCTCGGCTGCACGCGAAGTCTTCAGCAAGTAGCTGAATGCCCCGGCTTCAATGACCGGGTATACCTTTTCGTCATCAATAAAGCTAGTCAAGACAATAACCTTACTGGATGGACAGCTTTCACGAATACGCCGAGTCGCTTCCACACCGCCGATGCCTTCCATGACTAAATCCATCAGAACTACATCTGGGCGTAGCTCTTGCGTCATTCGCACCCCTTCTTCCCCACTGCCTGCCTCTGCTACGACTTCAATATCGTCCTCCGTAGACAAATAAGCAGCCAAACCCATCCGAACCATTTCGTGATCATCTACCAGAAGTACCCGAATCACTGAGCCTTCACCCTTCCCGTTCCGTCTGTGACATTAGAGGAATACGCACCTCAATTTGCGTCCCTTTCCCAATCGCCGAGTAAATCTCCATGGAGCCTCCGACCTCTGCTACGCGCTCCTGCATGCTGCGCAGACCGTAGGACGTCATTTTCTCCCCATCTGGATCAAAACCAACACCATCATCCGTTACTCGCAGGCGAACCTGCTCTTGCAATGTAAATAGCTTCACTGTAATCTGGGTAGCTCTGGCATGCCGCAATGTGTTGGATAAGGACTCCTGCAAAATGCGGAACAAATGATCCTCAATTCCACTCGGCAAGCCTTCGACGTCTTCGATCTCCCACGTCAGCTGCATGGTATTTTTACGCGTCAGCTCATCTAAAAGTTCCAGAATGGCTTCCTTCAATGACTTGTTTTGTAACGTAGCCGGGCGAAGATGCAAGAGCAACGCCCTCATCTCCGCTTGTGCAGCTGCTGCCATCTCTTCGACCAATTCAATCTGTTGGGCTGCACGTTGAGGATTTTTTTCGACAAGCCGTTTCATCGCCGCAGTCGTCATGGCGATAGCGAACAGTTGCTGGCTGACTGCGTCATGCAGTTCTCTCGCCAATCTCTGTCGCTCCTCTGTTACCGCTGCATGCTTCAATTGTTCTGCGAGAGCCGCATTGTGGTTCGACAGCCGCTGCAAAGATGCTACTTGCTCTTCCCATTGCGAAGCCAGGCGATTGATCTGCCATCCCAATTCGCCTACTTCATCGACGCCCAATTCGGGAACCCGATACGACAGCATTCCGCGCCCAAGCTTCATGGCAGCTTCCCACAGTACACTGAGTCTCTTTTTCAACAAATTGCCGACGATATAGGAAATGATCAATGCCACTAAGACACCTGCAGGCAAAGAAACAACAAAAGCAGCAAGCTGAATCAAACCCTCTGGATCGGCAGGGAGATTGATTCCTATATATTCTTCAAGCCACCACACGAAGTTGCGGTCGCTGATTACTTCGTTGTACCACCGATGAATCCCCGGGTGATCTTTCCATAAAAAGTATAGCCAAAAGAAACAAATAAACGCGGCAGTAACTGCACTGACGGCCAGTAACATGCCATAGCGCACGTATTGCCACTGAATACTTGCCAATCGCTGTCGACGCATCCGCCAGTACCTCCTAGATGTACTTGACTTTTATATCGCCGACAAGCAGCGAGATATGCAAGTTTACTTTTTGCAATGCTTCATCATACTGATCAGAACGAATCTTAACACTGCGGTTGATCCCCCCCTGACGGTGGCTTAGCACCTCCAGGTCACCAATACTCAACCCTGCCGTTACCGATACAGGAAGATCGACCGGTACATAAATCGTCACATCGCCTACCCAGCCCTCTACGACAAGAACCGCTTCATCCCGCATCAACACTGCCCGGGAAAGATCAATCACAACATCCCCGATTCCATGCCAGACATGCAAGTGATTCAGTTCAAAACGCCCGGAAGTCAGGTGATAATCCCCAATCAGAGAACTGCGGGAATCTTTTGGCAGCATGTCGTCAGGGGATGAAGACATGCTTTCGTGATGAGGAATTTTTCCACCAACATGCTTCCATTTGTTCCAGCTGTCTAGCCAAGGGCGCTCCGCTGTTGAAACGTTCACGTCATTCGGGATACTCGCATCACTAGTCAAAATCGTCTCCGCAGCAGATGGGTTCCCACTCTCGCCTAATGGCTGATTCACACGGTGATCTCGTCTGCTGTTCTTGCCCCGAATCAACTGAAACCCGAAATAAATAAACACGATTGGCACTGCAATCTGGAACAAATCATCAATCCCGACACTAAACCACATATCCATCGCGATGATGGTCCCCAGCGAGAATAAAATTCCTCCGCCAATCCGATTTTTATTCCCCCACAAACGAAGGCCGAAATAAATAAGCACCATCGGCCACAAATCAAACAGACCGAACGAAATGATACCCAAACTGTCTAACAAAAGACCGATTCCCGTAAAAATAATCAGGACACCAGCCAACATTTTGTGCAAACGGGACAGTTTCACAAAAGTCTCCTCTCTCACGCCCCATGCTGATCGTTTTCACTTTGACCATTACGACATGTATAGATGAATGCAGGCGGAATGTTCAACAGGGTAAAGTCGATCTCAACCCGGGGAAAACGATCCTGCAACTCAGCCTGGAGTTGTAGCGAATATTGGAATGTAATAAATAGGCCCCCTGGCTTCAGTACAGATTGAACTTCGTCCAGAATTGCTGCCCGCAGCTCTTGTGGAAAATTGGCGAATGGCAGACCTGAGATAATGACATCTGCACCTACAAGGTCCTGCTCCTCCAAGTAAGACCTAAGTTTAGTCGCTTCCTCCCTGATAGGAAGATCGGGAAAACGTGATTGAAGCATAGAGCGAAATTGGGAATCTCGTTCCACAAGCACGTACTGTGTGCCGGGACGCAAGCGCTGATAGATCGTTTGGGTAAATGCCCCTGTACCAGGTCCCAGCTCCAGGATCACATCGGTTGAAGCCCAATCGACGCTTTTCAACATTTGCTCACATAAAAAACGAGAGCTGGGGATTATACTACCGACGCGTCCAGGCTCAGCGATAAACCGCCGCAAAAAGACCAAGAAGTCCTGCAAGAATCGTACCTCCTAGGGGAAAAGCAGCCTGATGTACACAGGCTGCCGAATTGACCCAATCTATTCTACACCTTGTCCCCCAGTTCCTGTTGAATTAGGATTGCACTGGTTTGGCTACCGGTGTTTTTGCTTCATTAATGGATGCTTTGATGCTAGCAAGTTCTGCATCGAGATCATCCTTTTCCAGGTCAGACAAAGCGTTCTCCCAAGCGCGGTTCGTTTGGCGCCATTGCCCACTCATTTGTGCTTCTGCTTCCATGCGCATGACTTTTTCCTCCATGCGGGCGAAGCCACGGCCTGCGGACTGATTGCCGATACCAACAACTGCTTGATTGACTTGCTTTTGTGTACGAGCTACTTGTGCACGTGCCATCAGTGTGAACTTTTTCGCACGCATTTTATAGAACTCTTCCTTCAGCTCAGCCAGCTTCTCGCGCATTTGTGTAGCCGCCTCGGATGCTGACAGGTAGAGAGTTTCATATTCCGCTGCCCGGCCTTCGTACTGCTTCTTGTCAGCGAGTGCTCGACGTGCCAACTCGTCTTCTCCCTCAGTCAAGGCGAGCTTGACTTGACGATCGCGTTTTTCGATCAGGGCATTGGCTTCATCCAATTGCTGACGGAATTTCTTTTCCAGTGCAACCTGACGGGCAACCGCGACTTCAACTTGTCCGATTTCTACTTCCATGTCACGCATATATTGATTCAGCATTACTACCGGATCTTCCATGGAATCCAATGCATCATTTACCGAAGCTACTGTCAGATCACGCAAACGTTTAAAGATACTCATTATTTTTTCCTCCTCATCATATCACATCATATTGTTCATCCAAAAGACTCTTGCGACATAGGCGTTACTGCGGGCGTCTTCTTACGTTTCTCTCCCAAGTGTCCAGCGTATCTTCCTTTAATACTTTTTGGGCCCATTCACGCTCCCAAGAAGGAGGCGCTTGTTTTGGCTCTTGGCTGGGACGCAG
This sequence comes from Brevibacillus sp. MER 51, assembly GCF_023714195.1. Classification (NCBI taxonomy): domain Bacteria; kingdom Bacillati; phylum Bacillota; class Bacilli; order Caryophanales; family Paenibacillaceae; genus Brevibacillus; species Brevibacillus sp. MER 51. The sequence continues at coordinate 52,301 of NZ_JAMAUS010000022.1, forward strand.
TAAGCGATATCCCAGATAAATCACCCCAATGGCCAGAAGCGCGTGAAACAGTAGGTCAAGCTTGCCAATCAACATCAGGAATCCGAACAGGAAGACCAGGATTCCCCAAAAACGTGAACCGGTTTGTCCCATGATCTTTTTGGCACCGTATATCATGATCACGCCGGGAATGATAAACCCGAGCAAGTCTCCGATATCGATACCCACCAGATCCAGAAGAACCAACCCACCGACTAGCAGCAGAACCAGCCCGAGTAGAACTTTGCCAGACCGTTCGCTCATTACTCGCTTACCTCCATTCGTTTTGCATGTGGTGCTTGTGGAACGTTATGCCCTTATTGTAGCCCTCGGTATAGGCTTCCCATAACGGGCGTGCGGTTGGTTTTTCCCTCCGTCCTTGGACGGAGACAATTTCCTGCCCTAATCGGACGAGCTGTCCCGCAAGACAGAATATGCACGCGTCGAAAGGCGGCTTGCACTGTCGAACGAAAACGTTACAGCATTTGACGGTATCTTTGTGACGAATGTGTGAACGAACAGATAAAAAGAAGGAAAAAAAGGACTGGCGTAGAATCTTCGTAAGAGTGCGTGTAAAAAAACATCGAAAAATAGCCGAATTCCGCTTGGCGGAAACGGGGGAACCACGTTTTTGGGGTGAATGGTTGCTACTCCTAGCAGCCTAGGGCGTCCTTTCGACCGAACCCTTCAGCTAACCTCGTAGGCTCACGAAGGGAGCAGTTTCTTTTGCGCAAGATGGTTTTATCTTTATTTATGGCTGGATTGCTTGCTATGGGGGCAAGCGCTGTACAGGCTGCTGAGGAGAATACTCTCAATGAAGTAGTCAGCGACTTGTACGGTACCCCTTACAAATCTTCCGGCTCGTCCAAAAAGGGCTTTGACTGCTCCGGTTTCACGCGCTACGTATTTGATGCGTTAGGTGTAGACCTGCCTCACAATTCTGCTTCCCAGTACGAATTAGGTACTGAGGTAGCCAGAAAAGATTTGCAGCCAGGCGATCTCGTATTCTTCAACACGAACGGTCGCAGCATTTCTCACGTGGGTATCTACATCGGAGACGGCACATTCGTGCACTCGGAATCTGGTCGTGGAGTCGTCAACACCAAGTTGAGCGATCCATACTACTGGAGCAAGCGTTATGTAGGCGCCAAGCGTCTCAGCGTTCCTGTTCTAGCGAAAGCAGAAATTCCGAATAAGGAAAAAGCGGTGCAAGCTGCATCGTTGCCGGAAAAACCAGCTAAAAAATAGTCATTCGGCAAAATAATAAAAGCCAGGGACACTACGTCTCTGGCTTTTTCTGACGAAATTTAGTACCTGGTCTAAAGAGGTACCCTCACATATTAGAACAACTTAATAACTTACGGGGTTTCTTCCCCTGATCAGGTCAAAGCATGTTATGATAGACAAGACCCATTCTTTGAATGGTATTCCTTATTAATAGAAGTAACTGGGGGTTGTTCCGGTGAAAGATCACATTTTAATTGTCGATGACAATCTGGAGATTATTGAACTGCTAGAAGACATTTTGGAGAACGAGGGCTTCACCGTTTCCTCCGCAGAGAGCGGAGAGGATGCACTCTCGCTGCTCAGCCAAGGAGAGCGTCCCAACCTGATCCTTTTGGATATTATGATGCCCAACATGAGTGGCTACGAGCTCTGCTCTCAAATTCGCCGTGAGTGGGATTTGCCTATACTGTTTCTCAGTGCAAAAGGAAAAGCGGTAGATAAAGTAGTCGGCTTCGAAATCGGCGCAGATGATTACATCACGAAGCCTTTTGATACAGAAGAGCTGCTCGCTCGCATTCGTGCCCACCTTCGTCGCTATGAGCGCATTCGCAAGCATACCGAAGAGCAGCCTGAGAAGGAAACGGCCTCCTCTCCGATTACGGTTTTGAAATTCAAGGACCTGGAAATTCATAAAGAAACGTATTCCGTTTATGTATGCAATCAAAAGATTGAGCTATCTACCAAAGAATTCCAACTACTCACCTTCCTCGCAGAAAATGCGGGCATCGTCTTTACAAGAGAGCAAATTTATGACCGTGTCTGGGGATATGGATATGGCTCGCTCAATACAGTGACCGTCCATATTAAAAACCTCCGTGAAAAGCTGGAAACAGAACGTCAGTTCATTAAAACACAATGGGGGACAGGCTACGTATTTATCGGGGAGAAGCTTTAAATGAGCTTACGCAATAAAGTTTTGCTCTCCTTCATTGCCTTGATCACACTCAACATCTTGTTGTTTAAATTTGTTTTTCAAGACATTATTGTCGCTCAACTCAAAAATGATCGGCATAATCAGTACCAGGCTGAGAAAGAAGCCGCAGAGAAGGTCATGCTCAATCAACTGCTTCTCGTCAGTAATTTCAAGGACCCAATCGAACGTTTGGAGCTTGAAAAGCAGTTGCCAGACGACGTGATGTACCGCATGCTCGTAAAGGATGCCAATGGAAACACCATCTACAGCAAAACATCACGCGCCTATAATTTGAAAATGCCTTCCCCCTCCTCATCAAGTCGTGGTGATTCTGCCAAACAAAGTGACCTCAAAGTGGTCGCTGAGTACCATTTTCAGCAGGAGCCACCGCGTACAGGGGAGATCGTTGTTTATTTCTACACAGATGATTACGACATGATGGCTACAACTGGGGTTTCCATGATGCTCTGGTTTATTTACGGAAGCATTAGTCTGGTGGGATTGGTTCTGCTCGCTTTGTTCGTTCGCTGGATACTAAGGCCGGTTAACGAATTATCGCGCGTCACCCAAGAAATCCAGGAAGGGAAGCGCCTGGTCACATTTACGTATCGATCGCATGATGAATTTGGGCAACTCTTTCGATATTTCGGGGAAATGGTGGATGAGCTTCGCTTAGCGGAAGAAAGACAGGCAGAAATGATCGCTTCGATCGCCCACGACTTCCGCACACCTCTCACCACGATCAAAGGGTATGCGTCATATATCGGCTCTGGTCGTGTGACGGATATGACCAAAATACAGAAACAGATGGGCAAAATCGAGCTAAAAACGACGGACTTGGAAAAGCTGCTGGATGAGCTCCAGGACTTCACCACTCAAAGCTCCGAAGTTCGACTCAGTATTAACCGCATTCATGTCAAAAGCTTCTTGAGAGGAATCATTGAGGACTATTTGCCAAGAATCAAAGAGGCAGGTCTCACCTTTCAATGGAAGCTGCGCATCTCCAATGAACTACACATCGAAGCAGATGAGACCAAGCTGCGGCGTGTCATGGAAAATTTGTTAAACAACGCTATCCACTACAACAAACCGGATGGCTCCATTTACCTTACGTGTGATCAGCGAGAAGGGCATGTCCTTTTTACTGTGATCGACAAAGGAGAAGGAATCGCCGCTGAAGACTTGCCGAAAATTTTCACCAAGTTTTATCGGGCGGAAAAATCACGAAATCGCAACAGTGGCGGTACAGGCTTAGGCTTGACGATTTGCAAGAGCATCGTCCGGCTTCACGGCGGAGATCTGATGGTAAACAGTGAATTGGGAATGGGAAGCAGTTTCTCCTTCACCATCCCCTTCTTCCACGGGTAGCTTTCACAAGCTACCCTTATTTTATATAGATTTATTCTCAGTTAATTATTTCTTTATATTTTACTAGTAAAATAATTTTTGTAAGCATGTTGCTTTCAGTGATAAATAACCCCCAGTTCGGTATCTGACACAATCGGCGAAACCGTAGTGATAAGATGCCTCTTTTTTTGCCCCTTAACTTCCATTTTTTTCTATCTCTTTTCCAAACGCATCGGCAGTCCGTTCTTGGGACGCAAGGTGACCAACGGCTCGGGCTCCACTACCTGGTTCGGTTCAGCCAGTCTTAGTCGATATCGCTGTGCAATCGTCGCCAGTAGCAAAGCTGCCTCCATCAAAGCAAAGTTATTCCCGATACAAACACGCGGCCCGCCACCAAACGGGAAATAAGCATAGGCTGGAATTCTTTTTAAGAGGTCACTGTCAAAACGCTCTGGAATGAATTGTTCAGCCTGCTCATAATAGCGTGGGTCACGGTGCATGACATATTGGCTCATCATCAGTGTTTCTCCAGGCTTGTACGTGTGACCGCCGATCTCAACCTCATCTACCACTTCCCGATTAATCGTCCATGCCGCAGGATAGAGCCTCAGCGTTTCCTGTACAATGAGATTCGTATACTTCAGCTGCGGAATATCCTCGACTGTCGGCAGCTTTTCACACAGTACGGTCGACAACTCGTCATGCAGCTTTTTCTCCACCTCGGGATGAGTAGCCAGCAAATAGAAAATCCACGACATCGTATTCGCAGTCGTCTCATGGCCCGCTACAAAAATGGTCATGACCTCGTCGCGAACCTGCTCGTCTGTCATTCCTTCCCCATCATCTTCATCACGCGCTGCCAAAAGCATCCCCAACAAGTCCTTGTGCTCTTCTCCTTCGCTATTGCGCCGAGCTTCGATCAAAGAGTAGATCGTTTTGTCCAGCAGCTCACTCGACTCCAGGAACTCCCGATTGCTTTTGGTAGGTACGGACAACGGAATGTCGATAAAAGAGGAGCCTTTGTTTGCCACGTATTTCAAACCGACATCGATGGCATGTCCAATCTGATCGGCCCCTTCCTTGACGGTTTTGCCAAACATCGTCTCCGTAATAATCGCAAGGGTTACTTTCATCATGTCCGAATGAATATCACGTAGTTCCCCGGTTTTCCAATCCGACATGAGATCAACGGCTTGCCGGACCATCACGTCTCCGTAGGTGGCGATACGTTCTCGATGAAAAGCTGGCTGCATAAGCCGCCGTTGTCGCAAATGCTTTTTTCCTTCACTGGTAAGAATTCCATCTCCTACAACAGCTCGCGCAACCTGTAGTCCTTTCCCTTTTCGAAAATGCGCCTGTTTGCTGACCAAAACCTCTTTGATGTGATCCGGATTCGTTAACAGATAAATATGGCGGGAAGGACCGAAGCGAAAATGGACGACTTCCCCATGTTCTTTTGCAGCGTCGCGGATGAACTGAAGCGGCGATCGGCGAAATGCCATCAAATTCCCTGAGATTGGAAGACCTTTTGGGCCGGTGATCGTGATGTTCATACGTCTCCTCCTTTTTACTTGCAAATCCTACCGATAGTATCCGGCACGATAAGGAGATTATGCGAAAAAAAGCCACCCGAACTTCGGATGGCTGACGAAATCATTTTGTTTATCGTGGAACAGGTTGGTCTGTGCGCAACAGACGAGAAGCAATCAGTCGCTCGCGTACCTTGATGCCAATTAGAGAAGCCAGAACTGCTTTGACAACCCCTACAATGAGGAAAGGCGTTACACCAAAAGCAACAGCTTTATCCCATGGAATGTCCATAACGTATTTGAGCTGTACAGTACCAAAAGCGAGTGTGACAAACATGCCAATGATATTGGCGATGATGGCGTTTTTCAGGTTGAATCTTGTTTTCTCCAAGTAGAGCCCGGTCACATAAGCGGTGGCAATAAACCCAAATATGTACCCGCCGGATTTTCCGACCAATATCTGCAAGCCGCCTTTTGCCTCGCTGAATACAGGCAATCCGACTGCACCGAGCAAAACGTAAATAACCAGAGCCAGTGTCCCGTATCTTCTTCCCAAAATGGTCGCCGTCAGTCCTACTGCTAACGTCTGCGCAGTAATCGGAATCAACGGCAAGGGAATCGTCACCTGCGACAATACCGCAGTCATTGCAGCAAAAATGGCAGAGAGCAATAGCCATCTCAAGCGTTCGTTTCTCATGCGTACTAGCCTCCGTTTTGTTAACTAAAAATATGATAAGGTTAACAAAATAATAATACGCATCTGCCCTTTTGTAAATCCCCGTTCTGCCCGCTTACCTTTTTGCTTGTTGATTCATGTGTAACTGCAGCTTTTGAAGTGACTGAACCGTATGATCGATTAATTCGTTCAGGTCATCGATGTTGCCTTCATCAATTTTCCGATGAAAATCCAGCGTCACCTGGTTGGTGATTTGCTTTGGCGGCCAATCGATTCGATGCTCCTCTAACTTGGCCGATACTTTCTGTGTAATATACGGCCGTTGCCCCCAAATGTCATTAAGAATCGATGTGACTTCTCTCGCTTCTGCCGGCACATCTCTGTAATTTTCCAGCTGCAAGTAAAAATGGATACAAATCGTACATCCGATATGCTCTGTCAACGGTTGTTCCAGCTGTTCGGCTGCAATATCAGCTAACTGGGTACGAAGCTGCATCTCAGCACGGACAGCTGCGGTATAATCATGTTGATCAGCCAATTTGAATTCGATCTGAAACTGTCGATGGAACGTAGCCATATCCATGACATCCGAACGGTTCGTAATCGTGATTGCCCCTTCGAAGTCCCGGTCGTATACCGCACCTTCCAACACAACCCTGATATTGTCAAAAACAAGCGGATGAAACATCTCGCGCCCTCCTTTTCCCAGGCATTCGGGCCCTTTCTTTTACAGTATATAGCATGCCTGCTTTCTCCTTGTTTTGCAAGCAGACCGACTTCCCCATGGCGACGCCTTCAGGAGAGTGGTACCATGAGAGTGATCCAACCTTCGAGGTGACAGCCATGTTTTTAATTGGAATTCTAATCGTTGTTGCAATCCTTGGTGAAATTATTCATCGTTTGAATCCATGGAAAAAGCCAGAACCTGCGTATGAGGATCTCGTCGACCAAATCAAACAGACAGACTGGTACCAGGAGCTGTCTCGTGATCAGGCGTGTCGTTACGTTCTGGACAACGACCCGCATGTCCAAGCCTACTATGCGAGTACGTATGAAGCCAAACGACTCCTTGCACAGGAAGGCTTTCAATTGGGGCTGATTGATTACGTCAAGCAGGAAGCTGCAAAGCACGCCGATAAACCGCGCTGACATGCGAAAAAGCCGTTGTTATGGAACAGCGGCTTTTTCTTTGAATCAAAAAAAAGGTATACCTGCCATGGCTCATGCCCTGTGGTACACCTGTTTTATCCGGTATTCATGTTTGTATTAGCGTTTTTGATGATAGTGTTTGTAAGCGTCAAAGGATGCTTGCTCTTGGCAAGGTGCGCATTCTGTTGCATACGATTCAGCTTGTTCGTGAATCATTTGACCGCAGGCAGCACAGCATTTTGCTTCGAGATTGCGAAAGAAATTAGTGATCGGCGTCATGATTAAAACCCCCCGTGTGTTATTATCTGTATTGTATTACAACAGTATCTGTTTTATAAAAGTTTGTTATAATACATTACGCCGATTTATCTTTCTCTCTCGCTCATTTTCTCTTTATTGCTCCTCTTTTCACTGTATTCATACATTTTTGCAAATTCCGCATCTGTTGTAACACAAAGGCCTAAATCAGCAGATTGAACAAATACGGATCATTCGTAATCTCTACATAGCGGATACCATGCTGCTTCATCCGACTGACTAATGGCTGATAGTCATCCTTGCATTTCATTTCAATGCCAACCAGCGCTGGACCATTGTCTTTGTTGTTCTTTTTCGTATACTCAAAGCGTGTGATGTCATCGTGTGGCCCCAATACTTTTTCCATAAACTCTCGCAAGGCTCCGGCACGCTGTGGGAAATTGATGACAAAGTAGTGCTTCAAGCCCTCATGCAGCAGGGAGCGCTCCTTGATCTCTTGCATCCGGTCAATGTCGTTGTTTCCCCCGCTGATGACACACACTACGTTTTTCCCGGCGATTTGATCCCGGTAGTAATCGAGAGCGGCAATCGACAGGGCACCTGCTGGTTCTACAACGATGGCATTGCTGTTATACAACTCCAAAATGGTTGTGCACACCTTGCCTTCTGGGACGAGCACGATGTCATCCAGTAGCTCCTGGCAAATACTCATCGTTAGCTGCCCTACTTGCTTGACGGCTGCACCATCGACGAACTTGTCAATTTCATCTAAGGTGACAACATCGTTCTGCTCCAAAGCGGCTTGCATCGAAGCTGCTCCTGCCGGCTCCACACCAATGATCCGTGTGTGCGGGCTGATGCCTTTTACGTACGTGCCCACACCCGCAGCCAATCCACCTCCGCCGATACTCATAAAGACGAAATCAGCTGGTTCTTCCATGTCATTCATAAACTCCAGACCGACTGTTCCTTGTCCAGCTATCACCAATGGATCGTCAAACGGATGGACAAAGGTTCGATCTTCCTGAATGCAATATTTCATCGCCTCTGCGAAAGAATCATCAAAAGTGTCACCGATCAATACAACTTCTGCATAGGAGCCGCCAAACAGCTTGACCTGCGATATTTTTTGGCGCGGGGTGGTCGCTGGCATAAAGATCGTGCCCTGGATTTGCAAATGGTTACACGAATAGGCTACACCCTGCGCATGATTGCCCGCACTCGCACAGACGACACCACGCTCCCGCTCCATTGTGGAAAGATTCCGCATAAAATGATAAGCACCGCGGATTTTGAAGGAACGAACGACCTGCAAGTCTTCTCTTTTCAAATACACGTTGCAGCCGTAGCGCTCAGACAGTACTTTATTTTTTTGCAAGGGTGTCTTCTCCACCACGTCTTTCAATGCGTGATTGGCTACTACGATGTCTTCCACTCTAACCGTATGCATGTATATGTTCCTCCCAAGTTTCTCAATTGTAGTAAGGACCAGACCAAATCAAAAAGCCCCCGCCCCAAACCAGCTACGCACAATTTGCGTACGGCTGGCTGAGGCGAGGGCATCGCGGTACCACTCAGCTTCTCTGTCTTCCTCACGAAAAACAGACTTTGGCAGTTCACTATGAAACTCCCGTCCGATAACGAGGACGAATTCGTTGTCCTATACTCACTGGCTAAACAAGCTGATTTTCCAGGACAATGCTCCAAGGTGATTTTCAAAACAGGCTGGCGGCCATTCTTTCAGCACGGGGAACGGCTCTCTGCACACTGCTTACTGTTTCTACTCTTCCTTTTCAACGCTCATAGATACGAACTATTCGAATTAGTTAAACATTCTACGCCGAAACCCACAAGTTGTCAATCTTCTTGTTAATTAGCAGGAAAGCAATGACAAAAAAACGGGTTCCCTTTCGAGCTACTGCACTCAAAACGGGACCCGTTTTTCTCTTCAATACATCCTATACTGCTTCGTAAATTGCTTCGTAACGCTTGCCGATTTCTTCATCAGTCAAACCAGCTTCGCGCAGACGGCCAATCAGTGCATTCGCCCAAATCTCAGTGCGCTGCGCCATTTTCGCGTATTTTTTCGCTTCCTTCACTTTGCGCTTGGAACGATCTTCACCGTTTGACTTGAGGTTGTCGAGGATGAACAGCATGTGCATGGTATCTTCCTCGTTCAGCGTTTGCCAGCTATCATTTAGAAACGCAGTTACCTTTTTGTAGTAGCCATCAAACTCGTCAAAAGAAATCTCAGTATCCATGTTGAGATATTCTTTCATTTTTTCAAATAGATCTTGCATCTAGCGTCACAACTCCCTCATTATTCTCCGCACTATTATAACAAAAACAACGCTGGACAGGAAGTTGCCATTATCTTACTGGCACCCGTGAAGCTCTCGCATACATGCAACGTCTTCCGTAATGCTCTATAATAGGGAAATACTGAATTGCTTGAGGAGAACGGAACAGATGACAACGCATAAAAAAGAACAAGACGCCAGCATCCGTGTCGGCCAACAAATGACGCTCACGATCAAGAGTTTGGGCATTAATGGCGAAGGGATCGGCTATTTTAAAAGAAAAATCGTCTTCGTAGAGGGTGCCCTCCCTGGAGAGGTCGTCCATGCAGAGGTGACCGAGGCAAGAGAAAAATACGCGACCGCGCGTCTCTTGCGAGTTGTTGAAAAATCAGCATCTCGCACGAATCCCTCCTGTCCGGTCTATGCGGAGTGTGGCGGATGCAGCTTGCAGCACATGGATTATGCCGCACAGCTCGCGAGCAAGCAGGAAATCGTCATCGAGTCACTGCGCAAGTACGCTCGACTGAATCAACCACCCGTCGCCCCTACGATTGGTATGGATAACCCGTGGTCGTATCGAAATAAAGCGCAGTTTCAGGTGGGCAAGGAAAAAGGCAAGCTCATCGCTGGACTGTATCAAACAGGGAGCCACAAGCTCGTCAACCTGGAAGGCTGTCAGGTGCAGCATGAAGCAACAACAAAAATTGTCCAAACAGCGAAGCAAATCATCGAGGAGCTCGGGATTCCGATCTACGACGAGAAAAAACGGACGGGCGTCATCCGCACAATCGTAGCTCGCGTCGCTTTTGCTACGGGCGAAACGCAATTAACGCTTGTTACGGCTACCCCAGAAATTCCACGAGTGAAAGAGCTGCTTTTGGAGCTCCGCACGAGACTGCCTGAACTGGTAGGAATCGCGCAAAACGTAAATACGCAAAAAACATCGCTCGTTTTTGGTGACAAGACAGTATCTTTGTGGGGCAAGGCTTCCATCGCTGAAAAGCTTGGTGAGCTGTCCTTCGACTTGTCAGCTCGTGCCTTCTTCCAATTGAATCCCGAGCAGACGCAAAAGCTGTACAATCAAGTGAAAACGGCGGCTGGACTGACCGGAAAAGAGCTCGTACTCGATTTGTACTGTGGGACAGGGACGATTGGCTTATGGCTCGCTCCTTATGCCCGCGAGGTACGCGGGATCGAACTGATTCCTGAGGCTGTCGAAGATGCCAATCGCAATGCAGAGCGTAACCAAGCGTCGAATGCCAGCTTTCACGTGGGGCGTGCCGAGGTCTTGATGCCAAAATGGGCCAAGCAAGGGACTCGACCAGATGTCGTCGTAGTCGACCCGCCGCGGACTGGGCTGGATGATGCGCTGATTCGTTCCTTGTTGGATGTGCAGCCGAAGAAGATTGTGTATGTGTCTTGTAATCCTTCTACGTTGGCGAAGGATGTTGGGAAGCTGATGCAGCGGTATGAGTTGAAGAATGTGCAGCCGGTGGATATGTTCCCGCATACGGCGCATGTGGAGTCGGTCAGTTTGTTGGTGAAAAAATAGAAAACAGAAAGGTGGCTAAACCTCTTGATACTTCTGGGGTTTAACCACCTTTATTAGCATTTCATGTAGATTGTTCTTACTTGAAATAAGGCATTGACCACATTTTGACCACATACAGATGCTTAATGGACTTTTTTTGTTAAGGCTCTGTTATCATTAATTGTTGTTTTTCATTATTAAACTAAAGGGCACGTTAGTTTAATAATCAAGAGCGTAGAGCCTTACCATATTAAATAGGAGGATTTGTGATATGCACTTAAGAATAAAACATGTAGAAAAAGCTTTAGGTGTAATATTTACTATGTTTATCGTTTTTACAATTTTTAGTTTTATTTCCACTGAAACAATGCTATATGTTGGAAATGCCATTGAATATAAGCTGGGCATACATTCCAATATAGACGTTGAAAAAGTAAGGTCTTTTATCTTGGCAATTTCTTCAGGTGTATTAGGAAGTGCTATTGTTGCAATGATATTTTATATAAATGAGTACAATTCAGAAAAAAGGGAGAAAATACTCAAAATTGTTCGTGAAAACAATAAGTTACAGAAAATATATAGAGAAATTCCCTTTCTTGAACATGAAGGAGAATATTATAAACTAGAACGACTTTATTATCTTGAATACTTAGATAACAAAAGAAAAAGAAAATCCAATGAGGCAATAGATAAATTCGTACAAACTGTACCTAGGAAAATGAAACCTAAAATCAGGGAGTACAATAAGAAAATTAGAGAAATAGAATCATTTAAGCATAGAAATAAACTTAAGGAAGTGCTAGAGAATCATCCGGAAATTAGAAAAAGAAGATTTAGTGAAGATGTAATTGAAGTTGAACAAAAACTTAAAGACATACTTGTTAAGTATGACATGTACATTGACAAAATGATGGAATCTATTAAAACATTAAAAGGATATGATTATGAAGAACTGAAGTTATGTGTCGAAGAATATGAAAGTGTATTTAATTTTAGTAAAGCTAAAAAAAGAAAAATATTGAAATTTTTTAATCCAGAGATAAAAGAGATAAAAAGAATATATCCTTATGCGCTAAATGAAAAGGTTTCTTCAGAAATTATTGCGAATAGAATATATACAATACATAAAAGGCTTGTTAAGAAAATTGACGCTCATATGCAAAACATTGAAGATATTAATAAAAGTGGAGAAAGAAGCGAAGCATTAGGATTATTTCTTTTGTTTCAAAATGAAATTTATGGAACAGATATAAAGTATATTCCGAAGGTAAATCCAGAAATAGAAATTCAATATGTTTATAATATATTAAACATGTGTGTTGATAATCTACAATGGATTTTATTTGGGGAGTTGTCTAATAGGTATGAGTATCAGTCACAAGAATATTATGTAAGAAAAGGAGAATCAGTAGAGTATGGTAGTATGACAAAAATAATAGAAATGGAAGGCAAAACGGCATATGGTGATATTTATAGAAAATAATATAAGAAGGAATGATGGTATGCTATAACAACTGATAAGTGCTATATCGATAGCGACTGGCATCAATAACTCAAGCCTTATAATCAGATAAATAAACGTATAGGAGAGGTTAAAACAAACTTCCCCATCATTGCACATAAAAATAAGGGAGAGAGTGTTTTTTACGTGGGTGATGACTGAGGAAATATTAATTAAACTTGCAAAAGGGGTTATGCTACGCTAACGGGGTTTGATAGCTTAATAAAAGGCATAAAACCCACAATTAGTTTGTGGGTTTTGTTTCGGTTAAAATCTACAACAACGTTTAACAGAGCCTTTGTTAAGGAGCTTACTAAGACTTAGATTGGGTCTGTCAAGAATTTCGTGTAAACTCAATCAACCGTTATATGAAAAGGTTTCATCCCCTAATTGGGACATCTTTCTCGGGTCAATGGAGTCAAGGGCGTAAGGCGAAGCGAACCCTTGACTCCGT